>NZ_KV793571.1:0-51545 GCF_001808505.1 Oligella sp. HMSC09E12 | reverse complement strand
GTGCGAACGGCAAGTGGGTCCTAAAAGGCAGTGCTAATACATCTGGCCGTGGTGGTGCAGGTGGTACGATTGGCGCTGGTTATCAATGGTAGTATTGATAAATTAAGTTCAGCTCCTGCGCTCCGTAAGGACAGCAGGAGCTATATCGTTTGTTAGCGAAATGGCAAAGCGCTTAGAATGCAAGAGTCACCCTGAGCAATAAGGCCCTAGATAGTGTTAGCGTGGTTGAGTGATTTTGCTGAAGTTGCGCCCAGCAGTAAACGAGAAATACCAAAAATAGCTAATAACAAGATCAAGGCATTAACAACATCAATAAGAAATTGATTGGAAATTCGATAATTAGGTAGATTGGCGCAATAAAAGCGCTAGCAGCAAGTGGCTTTTATTTTGTGGGATAGATCCTGTTTTTCCTGGCGCTCTATGGATAAAATGGTCTTTGTGATGTAGTGACCATAAGGCATACAACACAAGACAAATAAGCAGGGTATTAACAAGATTAAAGAAAATAGCAGTGATAAAATCTAAAACTTTAGGGGTCAGAATGCCGTCACTTGTAGTCAATAAAGCCTTAGCCATATAAAAAGGCAATAAACGCAACCATATTGGCATAATGGGCAAGGCATCAACCAACAAGCCATTACACAAAGAACCTTGTAAGCAAAAAGCAAAGATAAAGAAAATTAGGTTAGGCAAACTATCTTAGAGCTCAATAGGCTAGATAAAAAAGTCCGTGACCCTTAGTTGCTTTTTATTAACTATGTTAGAATCAAAGGGTATTATAAATAGCTTATTGCTGTATATCTAATTTAATTATGGAGGCTGTAATGACTAATTTCTTAATAAAATTAGCAGATAAGCTGTCTTCAAAATTGATTCCTACTACACCAAGAACGTCTGAGCATCAGGCGGGAGCGCTTTTATACCACGATAATGGTTCTATATCGCTCAACTTAGCCAATAAAAAAGTACAAAGAAAAATTACACATCAACTTGAGGCGCTTGCTCGAATTGATATAAATAAAAGCAATCACTCTTAAATGTATTGATATATAGATAGGAAAAAAAGAGGTGTGGCTAGTTTTTATTCTAGTGGTTTTATGCTTTGGCTATCTTAAGCTGACTTCGACACCTTTTGGTAAGATAACACTGAGGCGCAACCAAGGGTGGGAAGCGTATGCTCATTTAGCAAAAAATGGGATAGAAATTTTAATTCCAGGTTTATTGCTTACCCTATCAGTGGCTGTAATGCCGCTTTATATATTGGCTACCTTGGTTTATCTGGTCGAGTTGTTTATTGAGCTAGAGATTAAGCCTTATGCGTTTGTTTATCGTATTCTTAGTTTTGATGTGTATCGAAAGGTTTATGTTTTTGATGTTTTAGTTATCTGCTTTTCATATTTTTACTATTACCAAAAGCATATTGATGAAGCAAATAAACAAGCGTGGAAGGAGTCGTTTAAAAATCAAGACGCTGTATTAAACATAATCCTTGAAGCGGCTGAAACACAAACACCATTAAGGATATCGTTAAAATCTCGCAAAGTTTATATAGGAATTATTGAGAGTGAACAGTTCGAAAGAGAGGATATAGATAATATTGTAATTATTCCTTATCTCAGTGGACACAGAGACAAAGATACTCTTCGAATGATTATAGATCATAATTATCATTCGATTTACCAGAAGAAAAACATTCTAGAAACAGATAGCTTTTCTAAATTATCAAAATTTAGAGTGGTTATTCGTTTGGAGGAGCTAGAAAGCCTGTCGTTCTTTGACTCAGACTATTTCGCCGATTTTGGTGATAATGATAATAATTCTGAGCACAATCAGAATCTGTATGGCGGAGGAGTTTAGTTCTCCGTAGTAGATTGTCTAGAGCTATATAGTTACACAACTAGTTGCAACCTACCCGCATTGCTACTTTGATGCTCACCCCAGAAGTGTCACTGATTTGCTAAGCCTAGGCTGTTCAGCGGATCATACTGAAGGCGTTAAGTGTGAGTATCGTTACGGACCACGTACCCACGGCTCTGTGAGTCGGATGTGGCCTAAGCCACATCCGACTCGATCATCAAACGACTTGGCTTTTATCTCCTTAATTTTGTGTTTTTAGCGAATCTTCGTGTAAGGCCTCATTTAATTGATCCACAATGGGTGCCCACTCACCGTCACTTGCCAACTTTTCCTGAATAAATTGACGCTGCCCATCTGTCCAGAAGGGTGCGTCTTGAATCTCTACATCGGCCGCCAGCTGATGCTTAGCAATGAACTCGGCAATCGCCTCTTCGCTCGCATCTAAGCCTAACTGTAAAAACAGATTCGTTATACGTGGTGTTGTCATAAATTCTCCTTAGCTTTAGCGTTTTTATTACCAAAGAATAGCTTAGCGGAAGCGTTTTAACATGTCTATCATGAAGCTATCTACAGATTTTATGTTTTGTTAAGAAAAGCAAAAAACCCCAACCTGGGGTTGAGGTTTTTAGTATGTGTCTGATTTAACATGGCTCATCTACGCATGATTTGCTGATGACCGTGATTAACTAATCATGGCCTTAATCCAAGCGCTGTACGATCGTTGCCGTTGCCATGCCATGACCAATACACATCACTTGTAAACCTAGCTCGCCATCGACATGGCGTAGTCCCGAGAGCATTTTGGCCATTAAACCAGCGCCTGTGCCGCCTAGAGGGTGACCATGAGCGATGGCGCCACCCCACGGGTTAAGAATGGTTGTATCAGGTTTAAATTCACGCTCAAAACAAAGGGTGACACTGGCAAAGGCTTCGTTTACTTCGATCCAGTCTAAATCCTTAATGCTCAACCCGGCTTTGGCTAAGGCTTGATGTGTGGCAGGTATCACACCGGTGAGTTGCATGATGGGATCGGAGCCCACCACAACTCTAGCTAAAAACTTTGCTTTAGCTTTGAGTCCTAATTCAGAGGCAGGACCATAACGACCAACTAAAACTGCGGCGGCTCCATCAGACATCTGGCTGGCATTGGCGGCGGTTATTTTACCTGTATCAGCGGGTCTAAAAACCGGTGCCATCGCATCCATGCGGGCTCTATCAATGGTGTCTCTGATGCCTTCATCGTAATCTAGGGTGAGGGGATTGCCCTCTTTATCCACGCCTTGCAATGGCACGATTTCAGAGTGTAAGCCGGCATCACGCGCTGCTTTAGCCCGCTTATGACTCTCTACTGCATAATCATCTAATTCCGTCCGAGTTAAAGACCAATGCTCTGCAATCAGCTCCGCACTTTCTACTTGATGCGGAATATCAAAACGTTTTAATAAGTCCGGATGCAAATTGTCGAAGCCGGTAAAATCATGTTGTCCTAAAGTTAAGTCAAGAAACATGGGCACTCGGCTCATGCTTTCGACCCCGCAAGCGATAGCAAAATCCATATCTTGCATACCTACCGCTTGGGCTGCCGCATGGATGGCGTATTGGCTAGAGCCACACATGCGATTCATGCTGACACCAGGTACGGTTTCAGGAAAGCCTGCAACTAACAAAGCTTGGCGAGCGATATTGCCCCCTTGCTCACCGGCTTGGCTGACGCAACCTGCTAACACATCACCTACCCTGTTGCTTGGTAGGCCCGAACGACTGATAAGCGCCTTAAGCGCAGCTGCTAACATGGTGTCTGGGCGTGTTTCTCTAAAAGCGCCGCCACGACGACCAAATGCTGTACGTACAGCCTCTAGAATAACCACTTCATCAGAATGAATTTTACTCATATTATTACCCTTTAAATGACAATTTACATTAGTTCACGTGCGATGATATTGCGCTGGATTTCGGAAGTGCCCTCGTAGATTTGTAATACTTTGGCATCACGGAAAAGTTTTTCGGCCGGATATTCGGTTGAATAACCCATACCGCCAAAAATTTGTATGGTTTCTGTGGCTGCCCACATGGCTGAATCAGCGGCATTTACCTTGGCCATTGATGCTTCGATTGTGTTGTTAAGACCATTATCTAAACGCCATGCGGCTTGGTATGTCAGTAAACGGGCAGTCTCTAAGCGCATGCGCATATCTGCTAGCTTGTGTGCAATCGCTTGGTGTGCTATCAACGGTCTACCCATTGATTCACGTTCTCTGGCATAGGCAAGAGATTCATCAAGACAGCGCTGGATTAAGCCAACCCCAAAGGCGGCTACCATCGGTCTTGAGCGGTCAAACACTTTCATTGCGATGTTGAAACCACTGCCTTCTTCGCCCAACAATTGCTCGTCTGGCACAAAGACATTATCCAAAAATACCTCGCACGCGGGCGCTGCTTTTTGTCCCATTTTGGAAATCGGGGCACCTACCGAGAGTCCCTCTGTGTCGGCGGATACGATAAAAGCAGATAAGCCCTTATAACCACCTTGAGGATCGGTTTTTGCAAAGACCACAAAAAACTCAGCCATATTGGCGTTGGAGATCCATATTTTGCTACCTGTTAATCGATAGCCACCCTGAACTTTTTCTGCCTTGGTTTTTATCGATGCGACATCAGAGCCGGCTGAAGGCTCAGTTAGTGCGAAGCTTGCCATCGCCCCCGATGTTAGGCGGCTTAGGTACTTTGTTTTTTGTTCGAGAGTACCAGCGATTAAGATTGGTTCAGCGGCTAGGGAATTGATGCATAAGGCGGCACCGATGCCTAAGCAACCATAGCAAAGTTCCTCTGTGATCAGCACCAACTCCATACAACCCAGACCTGCACCCCCGTACTCCTGTGGTAGTGAGGAGTTTAATAAGCCAAGAGAAAAGGCATTATCATAGATAGACATAGGAAACTGTGCGTTTTGGTCTGCTTGAGCGGCAATGGGTTTTATTTCGTTGTTTGCGAATTGTTGTGCCAACGATTGTATTTGCTTCTGTTCTTGAGTTAATTCAAATTGCATGGCTATACTCCCTTGGTGTTGTTGCATGTCACAAAATGCAGGCAACAAGCACCCTAGAACAGCACTAAGAGGCTGTTATTCAGTTAAATATAAATAGTTAAAGTCATTTAAAAGCTAAGTGGCGTAGATAGCCTCTGTCTCTTCTTGGTGGGGCCTTGAGCGCCTATCTTTCAGGGTTGTTGTGACCTCATCAAGCGTTAGCAATGTCTCCTGTCGTTGCCGCTATCTATTTTTAATACGGCACTATTTTTATGTTTCTGACTTTAGTTGTTATTAACCATTCTATGGCAGTCGTTTATATATTCAAATGGCAGGGAAGGACTAAAACTATGCAAAAGCTGCCACGAAGTATGTTTATATGTAAAATGAACTCAGTTGTTTTGTTGATTTGTCTACTTGCTAAGCCATTCTTTTAAATAAACACGTAAATTGGGGTGATAGGCCATGGAAATTCAGACTATTTCCGTACGTTTTGTGAATGCCTTGCTCGCTGGTGCCTCAAAGTACACAAGCAACGGTGAGGAGTGGGTGGCTAAAATTGGGATTTCACCGGCACTGTTGGACTGTGAGGGTACACGCATTAGTATGAACAAATTCGCTCAGCTCTATCGTATGATTGCGATTGAGTTCAACGATGAGACGCCCGGTCTTTTTTCACGGCCTTTGCGAAATGGCACGCTTAAATACTTATGCATGGTGATGTTAGATGCCCCGGATCTGGGTGTGGCGCTTAATCGGTTTAGAAATTTTTTTTATCTACTGCTTGACGATGTGGAATTTAAGGTCAAAACCAGTTCAAAGGGGATCATTAAAATAGAGCTCGAAGAAAAAAAGGATTTAGGCCATACACGCATACTGACACTCGAGTTGATGTTGATGCTGGTGCAGGGCGTTTCATCGTGGTTAATAGGACGCAAAATACCCTTTAAACGTATCGCTTTTCCTTTTGCTAAGCCAAGCCATGCGTCAGAATACGATCAGCTTTATCCCGGTCCTATCGCCTTTGTTCAAAAGATAACAGCGCTTTACTTGGATGCGGCTTATTTGCGTGAGCCAATTCGTCAGGATCCAGCTGTGTTAAATGAATTTATACGCAACGCACCGCTTAACTGGTTTTATTTTTCACCCAATGACAGACCACACACGCACCAGTTGCGTCACTATTTGCAAGGCAGATTAGATCAAAATTTAACCGTTAGCGATGTTGCATTAGTTCATCATATATCGCCCCGAACCCTAGCTAGGCGCCTTGCTGCAGAAGGCACAACCTTTCAAACCATCAAGGATAATTTGCGGCGGGATGTTGCGATTGAGTTGTTAAATAAAACAGATACCCCTATCGCAACGATCGGAACTAATCTGGGTTTCGAGGATCCGGCAGCATTTAATCGGGCCTTTAAACTATGGACCGGTAGTGCACCTGGTGCCTATCGTAAACAGACGGTTTTAACTGCTTAGGGCTATACTTTAGCGAAAATAATGTGATGAGATGTGTTGAAGGCATGAGAATATATGTACAAAAATATGCTCGCATAAGAGCTCCCCTTAGTAAAAACAAGAGTATTTAGGAGACAACATGACAACCGCAGAAAATAATCTTCCACCGAGCAGTGAAGTGCTTCATTGTCATATTGATGCAGGCGTTGCAACGATTCGTTTGAATAGAGCGAATCATGGCAATGCGCTTAATATGGCGCTGGTTGAGGCCTTTGCGAATGCAGTCAATCAGATTGTGAATACTTCATCGGTGCGAGTGGTCTTGTTAACCGGATCTGGCAAGAATTTTTGCGTAGGCGGTGATATACAGTCGTTTATAGAGGAACGAGATGATTTATCCGGTTTTGTTGCTGCCATCACTGAGCCTTTGCACAATGCGCTAGCGCAATTAGAGGCCTCGCATCTTCCTATTGTAGCGGCGCTTAATGGTGCCGTAGGTGGTGCTGGAATTGGTTTAGCATTGATTGCTGATTTTGTATTGGCCGCAGAGTCCATGAAGTTGCGTTGTGGATATACGGCCATTGGGTTATCCCCTGATGCTGGTAGTTCCTGGTTGTTGGCAAATCGCGTTGGCGCATTTCGTGCGAGGCAGTTATTGCTTTCTAATTCAACCATCGATGCACAGGCTTGTTTAAATCTAGGGCTTGTTGATGGGGTTTATCCAGATGCTGATTTGTTGACGCAAGCCCAGCGTTTGGTAGCGGCGCTTCGTGGTGGCTCCGCCAAAGCGATGTCTAGGGTAAAGTATTTGCTCGATCATTCGATCACTCAACGGACATTTAAAAATCATTTAGACCTAGAACGAAAATTGATTATTGACAGTGCGGCCGAAGGGGATGCGCAAGAAGGCATACTTGCTTTTATGGAAAAGCGTCAAGCTAATTTCTCCTAGTCTCAGTTGGCAGCTGGCGCTTAATTTTTTGGCGTTGGTGTGCCCACGGCGCTGTCGCTAGATTATGAGTCAATTGCCAGGCATAAAAAAACCCAAACGATCACAGGAAAGTTTGGGTTTTTGGATTAGTGATTAGGCGTTTTCAAGGCCTTTGAACTCTTTGCGCAGTTCGCGTTTTAATAATTTACCAGAGGCATTGCGTGGCAAATCGTCTTTGAAATGTACGGCCTTGGGCACTTTAAAAGGTGCTAGGTGCTGTCTGGCATAGGCGATGAGCTCCTCCGCACTAACTTGGCTGCCCTCTTTGAGCGTGACGACAGCGCAGACGACCTCAACCCATTTTTCGTCATCAAGACCAATCACGGCTACCTCAGCTACGGCAGGGTGCTTGTAAAGGCATTCTTCAACCTCGCGGCTGGCAACTAATACGCCACCACTATTGATGGTGTCCTTAATGCGATCGACGATATAAATAAAGCCATGCTCATCCATATAACCTAGGTCACCGGAGTGGAACCAACCACCCTCGAATGCCGCATCGGTTTCTTCAGGGTTGTTCCAGTATTCAGTCATTAAGTGTGGGGTGCGATGGACAATTTCACCCATTTCGCCTAATGGCACGTCCTGCATATTGATGTCGACAATGCGAGTCTCGACATTAAGTACAGGGCGACCAGCAGATGCGGGGGCGATTTCATGATATTCAGGAGAGAGGCAAGACACTAAGGGCGCACATTCACTTTGGCCATAGCAGTTAAAAAATCGTAACTCTGGTAGCAACTTGCGCAGCTCTTGTAAGACGGGCAAAGGCATGATGGAGGCGCCATAATAGCCTTTGCGTAGGCTAGTGTAATGCTCTGGTGTGAATTCGCTGTGTCGCAACAAAGAGATCCACACGGTGGGTGCGGCAAAGAAAGTGTTAATCTTTTCGTCCACAAAGAGCTTGAAGCAGATTTCTGGTTTAGGCGATTTAATGATAATATTTTCTGCGCCAGTCAGTAGGGCTGGCATTAAAAATACATGCATTTGCGCTGAATGATACAGTGGCAAGGCGGCTAAGTGGCGGTCCTCACTATTGAATTCTAAGGCATAAATGGCGCTCATATATTCGGCTAAAAAGGCCTCATGGCTTAATAAAGCGCCTTTAGGTAGTGAGGTGGTGCCTGAGGTGTAAAGGATTTGAGCTGCTGATTGCGCATTGAAGTCTACCGCTTGCTGATACAAGGCGCTGTCTTCCAGTGGGGTCTTAAGGGCCGCTTTGTTTAGTGCGATGTTGAGAATATCATGCGCAGTTTCACCGCCATGGATTGTGCCATAGAGGCGCAGATTGGGCAGCTCATCTTTTAATGACGCAACGGTCTTGCTTAAGTCTTTGTCATAAAAGACAGCGACGGATTCACTTTGTTTGAGGATGTATTTTAACTCATTGGCGGTCAGTGCAAAGTTGACTGGCACATGCACAATACCTAAGCGTACGCAGCTTAGCCACAGTAAGACGTAGGCATCGCTATTAGCGCCGTAGGCCGCAATATGATCACCGCTCTTAAAGCCTTGCTCAAGCAAATAGCTAGCAATATGATCGATGGCGATGTCCATTTGCTGATAAGTCCAACGGCGGCCGTCAAAGGCAATGGCTTCTTTATCAGAAAACTTCCTGATTGCTCTTTTAATTGCCTCGTTGATGGTGTTTTTTCTTGCGATTTGGTGATTCATGATGCGAGTTCCTCCACAATAATAGCCACTGCTATGCCGTGACCGATACGCCTTAGCTGTAAGCTGTAGCGACTACTTGAGGCGCCAATCCTAAAAGCATGTTAGCCATAAGACTAGCGCTGGTTGCGCTAAGCCTACGCGATGTCTCCTGTAATTGCCGCTATCGATTTTTAATGCGGCACTATTTTTTTAGTCTAGATTGCTATGTATCTGACTTGAGTTGTACTAACCATTCTATGGCAGTCGTTTATATATGCAAATGGCAGAGAAAGACTAAAACTATGCAAAAGCTGCCACGGAATATGTGTGTAGCTAAACTGAACTCGGCTTGTCGCCGACACAACTACCCACTAATGGCCGAGGTGTCAGATTAAGTTTAAACGAATGCAGTTGATTGCTGAGCTTGCTTAATCTAAACCGGTTTGACGTTTAACCGCATCTTCGTGTAGGGATTCATTGAGTTGATCGACAACCGTTGTCCAGCTGCCATCAACAGCCAGTTTTTCTGCGATAAATTGACGCTGAGCTTCGTTCCAAAACGGCGCATCGACGATATGCACATCAGCCGCTAATTGATGCTTGTTGATGAAGTCAGCAATCGCTTCATCACTGGCGTCTAAGCCGAGTTGTAAAAATAAATTGCTCATACGAGGGGTGGCCGTCATAGCAGTCTCCTTAGGTTTCAATTGTGATTACTAAAGCATAGCTTAGCGGAAGCAGTCTAAGCTGTCTATTATGAGCAGTCCTAGCTGTCTCTGAAGGAACGGCGGGCTACAGACCTTTGCTGCGTGTGGACCGGTCGTGATGGTTGGGCAAGCTCAGCGCTCGTGATTGACTACCATCATCGAGAGTTAATCGTTTTGGGACATTAGGACGCGTCACCAGACCACTCACCTTGCGCTCAGACAAGGGCTTAATCTTTAGCTCACAGCACGATACGTCGTTGCTTAGACGCTACGGGTTGCGCCAGGAGTTTATCATGCCACATTGCCCTCAACAGAATGGCATGGCGAACGCTTTATTCTTACGCTCAAAGAGCAATATGTCCATCGTCAGCGTTTTGAGATCATACAGCATGCTAAGCGAGTGTTAGCGGACTGGATTGGATTTTACAACCACCCTCGTCCACACCCGTCCTTAGGCATGGCGCGGCTGTGTTTTTAAAAATAGCTGTAAAAATGTTGCCGCCAGTAGTAATGCTCCCGCATACAACCAATATAAATGGCTAACAGACCAGTTGGCTTCCAACAAATGGCCGGCTACTACCGGCGAGGCCATGCCGCCTAGGCGTGCAAAAGCAAGCACCATACCGACGCCCGAGCTACGGGTAGCGGCTTCAAAGCTTTGCGGGGTGGTGGCATACAGTCCGGCAATGGATCCATTAATTAAAAAACCAATGGCAATGCCTAGAATAATGGCGGCGGGCAGGGACCAGCTAGTGGCTGGAATGACGGTACACAACGCAAAGACGCCTAATACCATTAATGATTGAGCCACGCGCTGTAAGTGCCAGCGACTGGCTAATAAGCCCAAAGCCAACGCGCCCAGCATACCGCCCACATGCAGCAGGACACCACCGGCTACGCCTTTGTCGGCAGAAAGACCGGCTTGTTCTAGCAGTTTAGGGGTCCAGCTGGTGACAAAATAAAAACTAAACATTAAGGCAAAAAAACTACCACCCAGTAACCAAGTGCGTACTGCACCGGGGCTCCACAAAAGTCGTAGCGCTTGTAAAGCGTTGGGTTTCAGGCTGGGGGTTGGGGTGGCCGACATAGGCAGTTGACCTTGCCCCATGCGTTGCAGGAGGCGCTGGGCGCGTTGTTTGTCTTTAGGGTGGCGTCCTTGTAAGAGCTGATCGAGGGACTCGGGTAGGCCAATGGCAATTAACAAGGCTGTGGTCCACGTTAAGATACCGCCCCAAACAAACACGTCCTGCCAAGCGCTGTGTTTTAACAGATAGGCCGCCAGCATACCGCCGAAGGTAGCACCTAGGGCAAAACCCACCGATTGCAAACCAATCGCCAGAGCGCGCCATTTGGCGTTGGCGTATTCGCTAGTGAGCACGTTAGCGTTCACAATGCTACAACCAATGCCTATGCCCGTCAAAAAGCGCAAAGCGCCCAGTGTCCATGGATCTTGTACCCATTCAGTCACCACCATAAACGCCCCTGCTGCGACCAAACTGGCTAAGACCATGGGACGACGGCCCCAGCGGTCTGAGAGTGGAGCTAAAAACACAGATCCCACCGTCATGCCAATAATGCCTGCCGAGAGCAACCAACCCAGCACGACGTTATTTAGCCCCCAGTCTTTGGAAACCGCTGAAGCGGTGAACGCCATGACAAGGACATCAATGCCATCGATGGCATTAATTAAAAAACATAAAGCAATGGCACGCCACTGTAAGGTGCTCATGGAGGCAGCGTCTAAATGTTGACGTAAGGTGAGAGGGGCAGGAGTGGTTGAGGAGTTCATAGCAACGTACGGCTCAGTTCACGAAATAGGGATTTGCTGTGAAAAAGGGAAAAAGAGCTCCGAAGAGCTCTTAGCTGTAGCGAATAGCGCTAAACCGCTGGGGTTTAGTTGTTGGGTGTGCCCCAAACTTCGTTAGCGACTTCTACTACAAAGCGCAGCTTGGCGTCTTGCTCGGCTTCAGTGATGTTGTTGCCTTCTTCGGTGGAAGAGAAACCGCACTGAGGACTGAGACAAAGTTGGTCCAGCGCGACATATTGTGAGGCTTCTCGAATACGGGCTTTAATTAATTCTTTGTCTTCAAGCTCGCCGGTTTTAGTGGTGACCAAGCCCAATACCACCTGCTGCTTACCCGGTTTTACAAAACGCAAAGGACGGAAATCGCCAGAGCGATCGTTGTCGTACTCTAAGAAGAAGGCATCCACATTGACGGTGCCAAAGAGCAGTTCGGCGACGGGTTCATAACCACCTGAGGAAATCCATGTAGAGCGGAAGTTGCCGCGACATACATGTAGACCGATAACGAGGTCATCGGGTTTGCCTTCGAGGATGCGGTTTAAAACATCGGCGTAGATTTTAGCGAGTTGGTCGGGGTCGTCGCCGCGATCGCGCACAATTTGTTTTTGTTCTTCGGAGCAGAGATACGCCCAAACGGTGTCATCCAACTGTAGATAGCGGCAGCCTGCTTGATAGAACGCAGTGAGCGCATCACGGTAGGTTTGTACTAAATCGTCGAAAAACTCGTTTAAATCGGGGTAAACGTCTGGACTGACTACATTACGGCCGCCACGAAAATGCAAAACGCTTGGGCTGGGGATAGTCATTTTAGGGGTGGCGCCGGATTCGAGTGATTTTAAGAACTCGAAGTCTTTAAGCATGGGGTGATCACCAAACTTGACCTTGCCGATGACACGTACGTTGTGTGATTTAGTTTGTATGCCAGAAAACTGAATGCCTTCGTCGGCGTCGTAGCGCTCAACGCCCTCAAGCCCATCAAAAAAGTCAAAGTGCCACCAGGTGCGACGGAACTCGCCATCGGTAACAACGTGTAGACCGCAACTACACTGGTTTTGTACGCTATGACGGATGGCTTTATCTTCTTCTTCACGTAACCCACTGGCGGATAATTCGCCTTTTTCAAAGGCTTGACGTGCTTGTTTTAAAGCAGTTGGACGTAAATAGCTGCCCACTACATCTGCACGAAAAGGGGGCAAGGATCGGAATAAAGACATGTAATACCTCTAAAAAGCGTCCTCATGCCTCAGCATGAGTGAAAAAAATCAATAGTTAAATCATATTCGTTATAAGCGATAAAAGAAAATGATAGTTTTTCACTTTGGTATGAATTTTATTCATGTTAATGGTTTTTGACATGAATGCATTGCATTTTCTTTTAGAGATGTTTTGTGATAGCTAAATGAATGTAGTCTGGGTAAAGCTGGCAAATAGTCGGAATGTGAGACAACGTTTCAGAGAGATGGTGTCTTAGGGCTCCTTTTGTTTTAGGCTTTGTGCTTGGACCTATAGTGGAAACCTCATTCAGACGAGCATTGATGATGTCTGATGATAGCTACTCAGTCTTAAATCAATGAATTGAACGCTATCTATAAAATCGTTAAATCCATCAGTTACGCCACCGTTCGTCTGGAAATCGAGATGTTTTTGGCGCGTGATTATCGTGAACCGTTGGTCGAGTCTGAGCGCAGAACGGCTATGCACGTCAGCAAGCGGGAGAAGTTAAGAAATGGGAAGCTAGTTACTAAATACGTCGTGCTTAATTAGCTCTACTAAAAATAAAACATAGTCCATACTCATATAAAGAAGTATGGACCATGTTTTGATGTGTGCTATGACTATGTGGGTTGTTTAATTCGCCGCCCAAAAGTCCTTGGCTGAATTAATGACCGGCTTTACAATCTCACGTCGAATCGCAAAATCGCCAAAGCATTCGTTATCCAAGCGGTGCTCAGACCAATCCTTGACCCAGCCATCGATGATTTCGATAATGTCATCGGTGCTGATGTTTTCCTTATACAGTTTAGGAATCCGTGTGCCGATCAGATTGCCGCCCACATGCAAGTTATAGCGACCAGGCGCTTTGCCGACTAAGGCGATTTCAGCGAGCATGGCACGACCACATCCGTTCGGACAGCCAGTGATCCGCGTGATGATGGTTTCATCGGCCACACCGTGCTTAGCCATAATACCGTCTAGCGTATCGATAAAGGATGGTAAGTAGCGCTCCGCTTCAGCCATGGCTAATGGGCAAGTCGGCAAGGAGACGCAAGCCATGGCTTGTTTGCGTAGAGGCGTTACGCTATCAAGCAGTAAGGCGTGTTCGCGAGCGATAGCTTCGATCGTTTCTTTCTGTGCTGCTGAGACATTGGCGACAATGATATTCTGGTTGGCCGTTAAGCGAAAATCGCCAGTATGAATTTCGGCGATTTTACGCACGCCGGTTTTAAGCGGGCGATCTGGATAGTCTATTAAACGCCCATTTTCAATAAAGAGCGTAAGGTGCCATTTTTTATCAAGCCCTTCTACCCAACCGATACGATCCCCACGACTTGTAAACTCGTATGGTCGCAGCTCACCAAAGGTAATACCGGCACGTTTTTCTACCTCAGCGATAAAGCGCTCAAGACCAACTCGCTGGATTGTATAGCGGGTTTTAGCGTTTTTGCGGTCGCTACGATTACCCCAGTCGCGTTGTGTGGTGACAACCGACTCGGCGACTTTAAGCACATCATCCAGTTTTACAAAACCGACCTCATACGCAAGTTCAGGGAAGGTGTTGGTATTACCGTGTTCAAAAGATAAACCGCCACCAACCAAGAGGTTAAAACCAATCAGTTTGCCATTGTCCCCAATGACCACAAAGCTCATATCATTGGCATGGATGTCCACGTCGTTGTGCGGTGGGATAACCACGGCGGTTTTGAATTTGCGCGGCAAATAGCTTTTTCCTAAGATCGGCTCATTAGGATCCTTAGCCTCACGGGTTGTGGGTTTTGAGTGCTCAGTGCTAAAGAGCTTTTCACCATCTAACCAAATATCCGCATAGGCATTGGTTTTGGGTAATAAGTGTTCCGAAATCTTTTTAGCCCATTCATAGGCCTCTTGGTGTAACTCACTTTCGACTGGATTCGAGGTGCAAAGCACATTACGATTAACATCGCCGGCCGTAGCTAGCGAATCTAATCCTAATTGGTGGAGCCATTGGTGCATTGGCTTAATATCGTCTTTTAAGACGCCGTGGAATTGAAAGGTTTGACGATTGGTAATACGAATACTACCGTAGTCCGTATGCTGAGTGGCAAATTCATCGATCCCTAACCATTGCTTGGGTGTGATGATGCCGCCTGGCAAGCGGCATCTTAGCATGACGTTTTTTTTGGGTTCTAGTTTTTTCTCTAGTCGAGCGGCACGGATGTCGCGATCGTCCTGTTCGTACATGCCATGGAAGCGAATTAATTGAAAGTTATCGCCTCTAAAACCACCCGTTAAGCCATCCTGCAGGTCATCGGCAATGCCACCCCTGAGATAGTCACTTTGCTCCTTTAAGCGTTCGTTATCTGAGAGAGGGCCATCAACGACTAGGCGATCGTCCTCTGTAAACTTGTGTTGACTCATTGTTAATATCCTAAATGCTTTGTTGTTAAGTTAATAAACATCGCGTTGGTAGCGTTTTTCTTCGCGGAGTTCATTTAAATAGTCCTCTGCATCGTCTAGGGATAGTTTTCCTTCCTGGCTGATAATGTCGATTAAGGTGTTTTCTACGTCCTTAGCCATGCGGTTAGCGTCACCACAGAGGTAAATATGCGCACCTTGTTGTAGCCAGTCCCAAACATCTCGACTACGCTGAGCGAGTTTGTGTTGAACATATTCTTTTTTGTCGCCTTGGCGCGACCAAGCAAAATCGTATTTGGGCAAAAAGCCGGCTTGGTTTAACTGAATCCATTCGTTTTGATATAAGAAGTCTTCCGTAAAGCGTTGATTGCCGAAAATTAACCAGTTTTGGCCAGCGTCTCCTTTGGCGTGACGCTCCTGTAAAAAGGCTCTAAAAGGGGCGATGCCGGTGCCTGCGCCAATCATAATGATGGGGGTTTCACCCTCTTCAGGGAGGCGGAAGTTGCGGTTAGGTTCAATATAAACGTTGACCTCATCACCTTCTTCGAGTTGATCAGCCAAAAAGCCACTAGCTGCACCTTGATAAGCCGTATCATCCTTGTTGAAGCGTACAGTTTTGACAGTGATGTGCACTTCATTACCTACTTCCTCCTGTGAACTGGCAATGGAGTAGAGTCTTGGCGTTAACGGTCTGAATAAGTCGTGCAATTGCTGTGCCTTCAGTGTGATGGGGTGCTCAGCCATAATAAATACCGGCGGACGGGCCTGAATAAATTCGCTCAGCGTGGTGGAGTCTGCCACGATAGCAGACAACGCCTGATTGTCCGTGCTGGCTAGGTATTCGGCGTAAGCGCGCACGAATTGTGGTGTGGTTTCCGTGATATCAAGGTGATTGATAAGCGCATCTTTGATCGTTGTTTCGGTACCGTCGGCTAGGTGGATGAGCTCATCTGCATTGATTGAGGATAAGTCTAAGAGTTCATCGACTAGGCGTTCGGCGTTTGAGAAATAGATGCCTAAGGCGTCCCCTGCTTGGTAGCGGATACCGGAATCGCCAAGGTCAATTTCATAATGAATGACTTCATTCGCCTGTTCCGTCGTGATGCGCTGCTTAGTCAATAGCTCGGCCCGGTAGGGATTGCTTTTGCCATAGTGTTGGCCTTGTTCTACGGGCGTGCTAATGGTAACGGTATGATCGGTAGTGCCATTGCTCGGGGTATCGATCAGCAAGGTTTTTAGCTGTTTTTCAATTGCATTGCGCCATTCGTTAGCCTGAGCGCTAAAGTCCAGATCACAGTCCACACGTTCAACTAAGCGCTTCGCCCCTAGCTTTTCAAATTGCTTATCAAAGTCTTTGGCCGCTTGATTGTATTTAGGGTAACTTGAGTCGCCAAGACCTAATACAGCAAAGCTGACACCGCTCAAATCCGGTGCTTTTTTGTGGAACATAAATTTGTACAACGGTACCGCTTCTTCCGGTGCCTCACCTTCACCTTGAGTTGAGGTAACTAACAGCACAATGTCTTCGCTGACTAAGCTACGGCTGCGATAATCGTTGGCCGACACAAAACGAATGTCGGCATGAAGGCCTTGTAATTGTTCAAATAAAAGCTTGGCAACGCTTTGGGCATTGCCGGTTTGAGAACACGATAAAATCAAAATCCGTCGTTCTTCTGCAGGCGCGACAGCGTCGATGGCTACATTAGGCGCTAGGGTCTCAGGAGGGCTGATACCATTGATGCCGTTTAAATTATCGCCGTTATTTAAGCTCGTGTTTTGTTGACTGAGAGCCCAGCTGTAGCCAGAAACCCAAGCTAACTGAGTCGGATCCAGGGTCGTAAGTTGTTGGATAATGTATGTCAGCGGAGGGTTATTGCTCCCTATGACTGATTGTGGTGCTTGATCAAGCATGTTATTCTTGCTCCTATTGGTCTAACAGCTGGTTAATCATGCCAGCAGCAACCGTGTTATTCGTTGCCTCATCAATTAAAATAAAGGCGCCACTCAGTTGATTATCGGCATAGGGGGTAGCGGTAATGGCTTGTTGTAACGATAGTTGAACTTGGCCGATATCATTTATCGCGAGCTGGTCGATGTTTTCTTCGCGAGCTAAGTTATTGACATCCCATCGATAATCCAAGTGCTTAATTTTGGCGTAAACGGACTGGTGACCATGTTTTAACCAATAGCGGCGAGCCGGATTCAGTGGTTTATCGTCCATCCAGGCAAGATGCGCGCGAATAGAACGACTGGCTTGAATTGGATGGTCAGCGGCGACTAGGGTATTGCCGCGAGAGATATCAATATCATCTTCTAAGGTGATGGTTAAAACCTGAGAACTGTGGGCTTCATCTTGGGATCCGTTAGGACCAAAAATTTCTTTGATGCGACTGCGTTGACCTTGAGGTTCCACGCGTACTTCTTGACCGATGCGTAAGGTGCCGACGTTTAAACGGCCCTGATAACCTCGGAAATCATCGAGGGCACTACCGTCTTGTCGCAGCACGCGTTGCACCGGAAATAGACTGTGTTGAATGCTGTCGTCTTGGGCTTGCTTTTTACTCGGTAGGCTTTCTAATAAAGGTAATAGGGCAAGTCCACCATACCACGGCGTTTGAGCGCTGCTTGTGACGATGTTTTCACCGTGCAACGCTGAGATGGGGATGAAGTGTAAGCTGGCGGTTAAGTTAATTTGTGCGGCTAGTTTTTTATAGGCATCAACGATTTGATGAAAAGCCGTCTCCTCGTAATTTAGTAAATCCAACTTATTAATGGCCACGATAATCGTTGGTGTCGCGAGCAGCTTTAACAGCGCACTATGTCTTTTGCTTTGTCTTTGCAGCTCGATATTTGCCTGGTTTAGGTTTAAACGACTTGCATCAATTAAGAGAATGGCAACATCGGCTGTTGAAGCACCGGTGACCATATTGCGGGTGTATTGCTCATGCCCCGGGGTATCTGCCAAAATAAACTTTCGTTTAGGTGTGGCAAAGTAGCGATAGGCTACATCAATCGTGATGCCTTGTTCCCGCTCGGCCGCTAGACCGTCAGTTAATTGAGCAAAATCCAAGCTGTTATTGGTGGCATCATGACTTTTTTCCAGATGCGCTATTTGATCGCTCATCAGGCTATGGCTATCGTATAAAAGACGGCCGATCAAGGTGGATTTACCGTCATCCACGCTGCCGGCGGTAATAATGCGTAAAAGAGAATTGTTTGACATACCTGACCTTCCAATTTAAAAATAACCCGCGCGCTTTCTTTCTTCCATGGCCACCTCAGAAACTTGGTCGTCCAAGCGGGTGGCACGGCGTTCTGAAATGGTGCTACTCGCCGTTTCAGCAATGATTTCTGCGGCGCTAAGTGCATGACTGGCTACTGGGCAGGTGCATGAAATATCACCTACTGTTCTAAAGCGTACAGAGCGAAGCTCACTGGTTTCATTCTCACGTTTTGGCGTGAGTGGAGTAACTGGTACGAGCAGACCGTTACGGTTGACGACTTCACGTTGATGAGCGTAATAAATCGGTGGTAAGGCAAGTTGTTCACGCTTAATGTATTGCCAAACATCCAGTTCAGTCCAGTTAGAGATGGGAAAAATTCGCATGCTTTCATCTGGGTTTAGGCGCATGTTGTATATGTCCCAAAGTTCGGGTCGTTGCGCTTTGGGATCCCATTGACCAAACGCATCTCTAAAGGAGAAGATACGTTCTTTAGCACGAGCCTTTTCTTCATCACGTCGAGCGCCACCCATCAGGGCATCAAAACCGTGAGTTTCAATGGCTTCAAGTAAGGTAATGGCCTGCGCTGCATTGCGAGAGTCGGTCTCATGACGTAACACCACGGTCCCTTTTTTGATCGAGTCTTCCACATGCGCAACCACTAAATCGGCGCGTAGTTCGGCCACGGTTTGGTCGCGAAATGCAATCACTTCGGGGTAGTTATGACCCGTGTCGACGTGCAGTAATTTAAAAGGTAAACGCAAGGGACGACCAGGGATCTGAAAGGCTTTGACGGCTAAGGCAAGAAGCACGACAGAGTCTTTACCCCCGGAAAATAACAAGGCCGGATGGTTGGCCTCAGCGATGACTTCGCGAATGATATAAATCGATTCCGCTTCTAAGTCATTTAAATGTTGATTATCAATAAACATGGTTGTTCATCCTACTGATGTGATTAATTATTGTTGTTGGTGGAGACCGCATTCTTTGCTGTTTTGTTGTTCCCACCACCAACGACCGGCGCGAATGTCTTCATGTAGTCTGATGGGGCGGGTACACGGTTCACAGCCAATACTGGGGTAACCATTTTCGTAGAGTTTATTTAGTGGTAGCTTGTGGGCTTTGCTATAGCCCCAAACGGCGTCCTCACACCACGCATAAAGTGGATTGAATTTAGCAATGCCTCGTTGTTCATCCCATTCTTCATAAGCGAGCTCACTGCGAGTCGTTGATTGAGCCCGACGCTGTCCGGTGATCCAGGCATCAGCACCTGTGAGTGCACGTTGCAGGGGCTCGATTTTGCGGATGTGGCAGCAGAGTTTTCGCTGTTCAAGACTTTCGTAAATTGAATGGATGCCATGCTTACGATCAAAGTCACGAAGCGCCTCTTCTCTTGGCTCGTACTGTGTGATTTGTAGTGTTGGAAAGCGCGTATTGATGGCAGCCAGTAGTTCCAGCGTCTCTTTGTGTAATTTGCCAGTGTTTAAGGTAAACACCTTAATTGGCAGTTTAAGACGGGCAATCACTTCTGTGATCACCATATCCTCAATCGCTAAACTAGACGCAAAGCGAACGTCATGATGGCTGGTGGCGATATGGCGCAAATTTTCTTGAAGCTCCTCTTGCAGCAGGGGCAATTGTTTAAAAATGGCTTCGCTCACCATGGGAACGTGCCATAGTTGCTGATTAAACATAGCTATTTACCGAAATACATTCGTGTTAATTTGGGTGTCATTCAGTCTAGCAACAGGCACTTCAAGATTAAAAAGACTTATTTTTTCTATCCATATACCTTTAAATCATAAGCTAGGCTTGATCAGCGCTTGCCTGTGTATATGCCATTTGGTTTTAAGCTAATAAGCATATTATTTAATCTTAAACTATGTAAAAAGTATCATTTGGCCTTTAATAACAGGCTTTATATCTGAGGGGCATATAACCAAATTGACTAAGCATAGAGTTTTTTATTCGTTTGTTTTAGAGAAAAATTGTCCTTTAATGAAGAGTCTGTTTTTTATTTAAATGATTAAGCGTTTGTTATGAGTGACTCTCCAAGTTTTTTTGCACTTTTTGTGAATTTACAGAACCGACCTGTGCTTTTAGTTGGGGCTGGTGTCGTGGCTGAGCGTAAAGCGCTCGCATTATTAAAAGCCGGCGCACGCATCCAAGTCGTAGCGCAGGAGTTATCTGAGCGATTTGTGTGTTGGCAAGAAGAGGGCACCATTGAGTATCTGGGCAAGGAGTTTTCTCCTGAACTCTTAGCGCCAGTGTATTTAGCGGTAGCGGCAACCGATGATGAGGCCTTAAATCAACGTGTTTTTGCAGCAGCAGAGGCTCGGTCTAAACTTTGCAATGTGGTGGATAGTCCAGCGCATTGTTCTTATATTACGCCTGCGGTGATCGATAGGCACCCCTTACAAGTTGCGATCAGTAGTGGCGGTACGGCACCGGTGTTGGCACGTTTATGGCGTGAGCGGATTGAGCGCATTTTGCCTCAACATATCGGCAGGGTGGCGAGCTTTGTTGAGAAGTGGCGCCAAGAGGTGAGACGTACGCTTAAAACCCTTGCTAAGCGTCGTTATTTTTGGGAAGAAATCTTTATCGGTCCATTAAGCGGAACCATTGAGGTGGGCGACGAGGAACGCGCTGATCAAATTATGCGTGAGACGCTATTGCAGGCTCAAATTAATCAGAAGAAAAAACCGCTTGGCGAGGTGGTGCTCGTGGGGGCGGGTCCGGGCGATGCGGGTTTGCTGACCTTAAAGGCTTTACAAGCGATACAAGCCGCAGATGTCGTGCTGTATGATGCCCTAGTCTCACCTGAGGTGCTAGAGTTAGTGCGTCGTGATGCAGATCGGGTGAATGTCGGTAAACGTGCTGGCGCGCACCATGTGATTCAGGAAAATACCAACGCATTGATGGTGAAATTAGCCAAAGAGGGTAAACGCGTGGTTCGTCTCAAAGGCGGCGATCCTTTTGTCTTTGGTCGGGGCGGTGAAGAAGCGCAGGTGTTGACTGCTGAAGGGATACCTTATCGAGTGGTGCCCGGTGTTAGTGCGGCACTCGGCGCCACGGCTTATGCAGGTATTCCTTTAACTCATCGAGAGCTTGCACATAGCGCTATTTTGATTAGTGGCCATGGTACGGAGGATCATGACGCTAATGATTGGCAGGCCTTGGCCAAGAGTCAGCAAACCTTGGTGATCTATATGGGCACGTTGAAAGCGACGGTGATACAGGAGCAATTAGTTGCTCATGGTCGTGACGCTAATACGCCGGTAGCGATTATTAGTCGCGGTACCACGGCAGCGCAAGAGGTCAGACTCGGTGTGTTGAGTGATTTAGTTCAGCTAGCAACTGAAGTGCCTCGTCCAGCATTGATAGTGATTGGTGAGGTGGTTAGTTTGCAAAAGCAGTTAGCTTGGTTTCAGCAAACTCAAGAACCTATCGTTGAAGCAGTAGCCGTTTAAACAGCCGCTAAATGACTAGCTTCAAAGCCCAAGTCTTCGAAGGAAGGCTTGGGTAATACTACCCTAGGGTGGTTGCCGTTGCGACAGAGTAGGTGTGGGTATAAAAGGCGGGTAATAGGTGCATTAATTTATATATGCATTTCGACTTGCTCTGATGCAGCTTTTGAAAAAGAGAGCGTTACCCTTAGATTCATGATGCACATATACAGATAAGCTTAAGATAAGCTAACAATTAAATACAATTAAAGGCATAATGATTGCTAGGTGACCATATAGTGTTACCGTTGCTTTGTTGAATAAGAAGTTAGTTTGAACCTTTAAAGCTGCTTTTGTGTTAAGTCCATGTCTATTAATTTTAAACGTCGCACTTATGGTTGGATTCAAAATCCATCGGATTTTAATAAGCTCAAAACCACTGTACAAATTTTCGATAATCGTTCAAGTCATTATCAATTATTAAGAGACGATTGGATAAATCAAAAAATTTATTTCCCTCAGCTAAGAAGCTCTTTACAAGAAAAGTTTAATCATGCTGTTGAGGAGTTTACATATGCTGAGCTTGTTGGCAGCAGCCGTAATAAAAATAATGAGAGTGCAGCGAAAAGGGCTGATGCGGTAGCGAATGGACTGATACAGATTTCACTATTGCCACAAACTCATAAAAAAACAGCGAAAGCATATGTTGACGATTGGACTTCAGATGGCTTTCTTAGATGGGCAGTTAGTCTTAACTTTGTAGAAGTAGACCGCAAAAATGACAGCTTTAAAATAACTGAATTAGGCAAGCAGTTTTCTGAGTCCGACAATGATTCAGAAGAGCAACAAGAAATCCTAATTACAGCCTTATTGTCATATCCTCCTGCAACTAGAGTGCTACAGCTCTTATCTGATGCTAATGAACCAAAAAATAAGTTTTATATTGGCAACCGTTTGGGTTTTATAGGTGAAAGTGGCTTCACTTCGTACGGTGAAGAAGTGATGTTGGACTATTTGATGGAAGAAACTGACCCTAAGGAGCGGACAAAAATACGTTCGAATGTGGAGGGGACGAGTGACAAGTATGCACGAATGATTTGTAGTTGGCTGAACAAGTTAGGTCTTGTGAAAACGCAATCAGTAAAAAAAGAAGGGATAGCGCTCTTCAAAAGTATAGTATTACTGCAAAGGGTATTCACCGTTATAATCAGTCGCTTGGTAAATCAAGGCATAAAAAACAAGCAAAATTTCTAATGTGGGAGTTTTTGGCTACTGATGTTTCTAGCGTCGATTATATAAGGACAAGGAGAGCGCATCTTATTAAAAACCTACAAAAAACGAGCTCTGCAAATGAAATTATAAAACGGATGCAATATCTTGGATTTTATACAGAGCCGGCCATCATGAACCTGGATATCGAGGGTTTAATTAATTTTGGCTTAAGAATAGAGCTTGATTCGGATAGAATTAAATTATTGGACGAGATCAAAGATTTTGATATTCCAATAGTTGAAGTAACTGAGGAGATTTCTGATATTGCGTTACAGAAAGAGAAAGCATATTTTTACAAAAATACGGCTCTCAGCAAACGACATATTTCAATATTAGAAATAGCTTTTGATGGCTCCAAAAATCGGGATTTAGAAATTTTAAGTGCAGAGGTTTTTAAGAATTACTATCAATTAGAGTCTATCCATTTAGGAGGTGGTTTAAAGCCCGATGGTATAGCCTTTAATCAAAACTTCGGCATCATTGTTGACACTAAAGCGTATAAAGGTGCTTATTCGAGGAGTAGAGCTGAGGCAGATAAAATGTTCCGCTATATCGAAGATAACAAGAAAAGAGACCCGAAGAGGAATCAGTCATTATGGTGGCGCTCATTTAATGAGCATATTCCAGCGAATAACTTTTACTTTTTATGGATATCAGGTAAATTTCAAAGAAACTGCGATACACAGATTAATCAGTTGAATTATGATACGGGTTATAGAGGCGGGGCGCTAAGCGCACGGCAGTTTTTAATTGGAGCCGATGCAATTCAAAAGGGTAAAATCAATATTAACGATTTACCATCTTATTTTAATAACAGCGTGATCAGTTTTGAGTAGAGGCTGTCAATCAATCTAATTCATCAAAGATCGATTGACTAACAACTTAGTTTAAGAGCTCAAAGCTGGTAGGACAATAATTTGTCACTAAAACCTCTTTGCTGGTCTCTTTCTTGGTGTTATACGAAGCGTTTCCATAAGAGGAATTTATTTGATGCACAGTTGTGTTTGTATTATTAAGATATTCTTTTAGTAAGTAATTTTCCTTGCCCTTATGAGAAATGACATTGCTAAGCGCATACCTAACACCTTTAGCGTTTAGGTAATCTAAAAGCTTCAAAAGCTTACGCTCTTCTTCATCACCCCAGTTCTTAAAACCACGGTTGCCATCATTATAGTTTCCAGTGGTGATTAGGTATGGCGGGTCAAGATACACAAAGTCATTACTATCTAAAAATGTTAAGTCCGCATTGTCAAAATAATCGCTAGTAAACTGATAGTCTAAGGTCTGTAGCTTATTATTAAACGCACGCAAATTATTTTCCATATTTTGGCTAAAGGAGCTTCGATTCCTACCAAATGGATTATTGAACTTCATCTCATTATTAAATCGCAGCTGATAATTGTAGCTATACGACACCAGAGTATATAAGTCGAGTGGATTAGGCTGCGCATTGTAAGCTTCACGCAACTTCAAAAAACCTTCTTCATTTGTTTTGCTTAAGTCATATTTTTCGATATTGTTTTTGATGGCCGCAATACAACGTTCCGTATCTTGACTAGCAAAAAAAATGAACATCTCATTAACCTTAGTGTTCATATCATTAAAGATATGTTTTTTAGCAGGCACGTTAATGCCCACATTAGCACCGCCAGAAAACAAATCCACAAAGGTATCAATATGCTTTGGGAATAAAGGAATAATTTGACTTAGCAGGCGATATTTGCCCCCTATGTAGTTCAAAGGGCTTTTGATATAAGCATTTCTTTTTGGTGTCCACGTGCTTTCCTCATGCGTTGGACTTCTTAAAAAAAATTGCTTATTTTGCTGTAATTCTTTCTTCTTGATATAAAAGAGATACTCGTTTAGATCGGCTTTTTTTGAGGAAATTTTGGATTGATATTTACGGTAAGGAATTTTAACTACATCTATGCGTTTATCAATAGCACGTTCTTTTAGTAAATTCAACATATCCTCGTGGTTTATGATTCCCTCATCGTTGTAACTAATAATAATATGAGTGGCCTCAATATTATCGATAAGGTTTGTCATCGCCGCTAAGGCTCCGTTTGATGTGGAGTAGTTACTTCTTTTTGATTGCCAGTCAAAAAGTCTTGTGACCCCCTTTAAACGTGGTTTTGTATTGAGCGCAATATTTTCGAGCACATGGTAGTTAGCCGCATATTGTCTATTATTATATGGCGGGTCAATGTATACGATATCTGCCGAAACCTCTTTCACCAGCTGGTTAGCATCTTGGTTGTAGGCCTGATTAGCTCTGTTATTGTTTAATACTGCTAAGGGGTTGAGCTGTAGCGGTTTTAAGGCTCGATTATCCCAATGCTTTAAAAAGGCGCCATATGTGCCTGTTGTATTGCTTACTGGCGGGACAGCTGCTATTAAACATGCAAGGAGATAAAAATACTCGTGCTCTTCTAATCGTTTCTCGCTAAACCACTCATCAATGGTATTGCGAATAAAGTCCAAACGCCTACCATTATCTTCACTGAAATACATTGCCTCACCTAGAGGAGTATAGTTTTTCGTGTAGTATAAGTCCCCTCTATATTGCTGGACATTATTCTTGTCATTTAAATACACAAAAGGATCGAAGCCTAAGCCTTTGAACAGAAGTGGTAAATTATTCTCAATCACAGCCTTACTATGACAATAGGAGAAGTATAGTAAGTCATTAGTGATAATTCGGTAGTCCTTTTTAAAATGTCTACCGACGATATTTGTACCTGCAAATAGGTCTAGGAAGCTTTCTTCGGTACCGTTGATATGTTTGTTCAGTAGTGCTTCTATCTCTTGAAGCAGCAGCGCTTTTGCGCCAATGTATCTCAGCATGACATCCCTAATCATCCTTGTTGTTTAAGCAATTCTAGCATAAAAAGGATGTGGACTAGCTTCAAAACCCAAGCCTTCGAAGGAAGGCTTGGATTTTTGTTGTTAGAAAGTAAGCGTTTCGTGATAAGAAATGTTATTGCTTGTTATTGTTGTTACTCTATGTTAATTTCGTTATTTATTTAGGATATATCGTTTAAGAGCGATTTTATAGTATTTATATTTTTTACCAATAACGAAGATAGAGGAAGCTGCTGGTGGTTTAGACCTTGCTTTGCAAGATCCTAAGCACAGCCGTTTTTCCGCTTATAACTACCATAGGGTTTATATGGCGCGTTCGGCAGATGGTTTAGAAACTGGTCTGAGTCACTCCATCCATACCGAGGTGCTGAGAACACTAGGCATTCACCATGTGGCTGATGAGCTGGCAGGTGAGCGTTTAGCCCGAGTGTCCATGGAGCAAGTGTTGCTATGGCAACCAGACGTGATTTTGACGCATAGCGAGGCGTTTTTAGCCACCGTCTATGAGCATCCGCTCTGGCGTAAAGTGCCAGCGGTACAAAAGCAACAAGTGTATCTTGTGCCATCGCTGCCTTTTGGTTGGCTAGATGAACCACCCGGGGTTAATCGATTATTAGGGCTATTGTGGTTAAGTCATTGGTTAAAACAAGCACCAGAAGCTGAACAAATCGCTAAAATAAGGGAGTTTTATCGCTTATTTTATGATGTGTCGTTGGATGATGAGCAAATCCGTTCTTTTTTGATTGCGCCTGTCATTTTCGACGAGCACTAGGGAGTGACAATGTTAGCAAAAACTCGGTCTGTGGGGTTGTTTGCTTTACTTTTTGTGCTTTTGGTAGCCCTTTCACTGTTCACCTTGATGAGCGGCAAATACCCTTTAAGCCTGGCTGAGTTATGGCATAGTTTCGTGACCGCCGGTCGTGAGGGTAGCAACGCTGATGTGGTGTTATGGAATTTACGCCTGCCGCGTTTGTCGGCTGCGATACTGGTGGGTGCTGCGCTAGCGGTTGCCGGTGCAAGTTATCAGTCAATGTTTCGTAATCCTTTGGTGTCACCGGATATTTTAGGCGTCTCTGCTGGGGCGAGTTTGGGGGCGGTGCTGGCCATTTTTCTGTCCTTGCCCTTGGCCACGGTGCAGTTATTTGCGTTTATTGGCGGTTTGATCGCAGTGGCTGTGGTTTATTTGATTTCGCTTAGCAGTCGCCGTCATTATGATCCTGTGTTATTACTGGTGTTAGCCGGCATTGCTGTAGGGAGTTTACTAGGCGCAGGTATTTCTTTACTTAAGATATTGGCCGATCCTTATTCGCAGTTAGCCACCATTACCTTTTGGTTGCTAGGTGGTTTAAATGCGGTGTCGAGAGAGGAGTTGTTGTGGGCCTCACCCTTGATGGTTGTGGCGCTGATCCCCTTATTTCTACTACGTTGGCGCATTAATTTACTCAGTTTGTCCGAGATAGAAGCACAAGCTTTGGGGCTGAATGTGGCTTTATTGCGGGTGTTGGTGATTATGTGTGCGACCTTGCTGACGGCCGCTGCCGTGTCCTTTACCGGCATTATTGCTTGGGTTGGTCTGGTTATACCGCATATTGCGCGCTTGATCGTTGGTCCCGAGTTCTCACGATTGATGCCGACCTCCTTGATGATAGGGGCGATTTTTTTAGTTTTAACGGATAATGTGGCACGAAATGCGGCAGCGATTGAATTGCCCTTAGGTGTGCTGACAGCCTTAATCGGCGCGCCTTTTTTTCTTTATTTGTTATTAAAGAGACGCACTGATGGCTAAGCAAGCAAGTATTTTAAGCGTACGTGATTTGGCCATCGGTTATGCCAATAAACGGGTTGCCGAGGGGATTAGTTTTGAACTAGAGGCGGGGCAGGTGCTGTGTTTATTAGGTCCCAACGGCAGCGGTAAATCCACCTTATTAAAAACGGTATTAGCGCTGTTACCGAGTCTGGGTGGCTCGGTGCAGTTATTGGCAAAGGATGTGGCGCAATGGCGTCGTCGTGAGATAGCGCAAACGCTGGCCTTTGTGCCGCAACAAAGTAGTATGAGCTTTTCCTTTAGTGCCTTGGATATGGTGTTGATGGGGCGTAGTGCCTATGTTGATTTTTTTTCTTCGCCCTCCAAAGCCGATCGGGAAATAGCAGCACAGTCATTGGAGCGTCTGGGCATTAGTCATTTGGCCGAGCGCTTATTTCCGCAAATGAGCGGGGGTGAGCAACAATTGGTGTTGTTGGCACGTGCCTTGGCACAACAACCGCAGGCCTTGATCTTGGATGAGCCAACGGCCAGTTTGGATTTTGCTAATCAGATTTTGGTGTTGGAGCAAATTCAGCAACTCAGGCAACAGGGCTTAGCGATTTTGCTTTGTACGCATCAACCAGAGCATGCGGCGCGCGTGGCGGATACGGCATTGTTGCTAGCGGCTGGACGTCCTTTTGCCTTGGGACGCAGTGAAGATGTGTTAAGCGTAGATAATTTGGCTGCTGTGTACGGTTTAGAATCGGCACAAGTGCGTGATTATTTGCAATCTAGGCTGTTTAAAGAGCCAGTCCTCGCGCCATAACGGGCGCCTTCTCGTGCTTGAGTACATCCTTAACTAGGGCAAGGCCGCAGCCTCACCCTAGTCATAATGGTGCCTAGCAATCGCTAGGTTTTAGATAATGCCGTCTTTTTTCCATTGTGCAATTTCTGCGCTATCAAAAAAGGTCTTTAGCACCGCTTCCGTATGCTGCCCTAAGCGAGGTGGTGGGCTTTGATACTGCACCGGTGTATCGGAAAGCTTAATCGGATTGCCTAAGACGCGCACTGGGCTATTTTCAAATGAGACTGTCATCTCACGAGCCACGGCTTGCGGCAATTGCAGGGCCTCATCAATGGTATTGATGGCACCGCAAGGCACGCCTGCCGCTTCAAATAGGCGAATCCATTCATCTCGTGATTTGCTTAAAAACACATGCTGCATCAAGGGAATCAACTCCTTGCGGTGTTGAACGCGCAGCGGATTGGTGGCAAAACGCGCATCTTGATCCCACGCTTCAGACATCACTTGGCAGACCGCGGCAAATTGCTTGTCATTGCCACAAGCCAAGACCATATGCTGTTGATTGGCCACTTCAAATACTTGATAAGGCACAATGCTTTGATGGGCATTGCCCAAGCGCTGAGGCGTTTTGCCATTGGCGAGGTAGTTTTGACCGATATTTGCTGTCATCGCCAAGGCGCTGTCTAGTAATGACACATCAACCTGTTGACCGCATCCGCTTTGCTCGCGTGCACGTAAGGCGGCTAAAATCCCGATGCTAAGCTGTAAACCGGTAAATAAATCCACTACCGCCACGCCTACCTTATGCGGCATGCCGTCGGCCGGACCAGTAATGCTCATTAAGCCGGATAAAGCTTGAATAATATAGTCATAGCCAGGCTTATGGGCATCGGGGCCGTATTGTCCAAAACCGGTTAAGGAAGCGTAAATCAGTCGCGGATTGACGGCTTTGAGCGATTCATAGTCTAAGCCATATTTTTTTAAGCCGCCGACCTTGAAGTTTTCTACCAGAATATCGGCTTCTTGGGCCAGACGACGTATTATTGCCTGACCTTCGGGGCGACTCATATCAATGGTGAGGGATTTTTTATTACGATTAACCGTGGCAAAGTAGGCCGAAGTGCCATCTTCAAAGGTGGGCGGTGTCCATTGGCGAGTTTCATCACCCTGAACGGGTCGCTCGATCTTTAGGACCTCAGCCCCCAAATCAGCCAGAATTTGTGTGCAGCCGGGTGCAGCCAGTACCCGTGATAAATCAAGCACTTTGATGCCAGCAAGGGCGGACGTCGTCATAATTTACTCTTAAGATAATCAACCATGCGGTGGTATAAGCTGCGCTCCTGCGCTTGCCCGCGTGTTAATCACAGCCAGGGCAGGCACAGGGACGCATAGGAGGTAGTGATTAGCGCGCCGCAAAGGCTTGAATGCCTGTTTGGGCACGTCCAAGGATCAGCGCATGCACATCATGCGTACCCTCGTAGGTATTAACGGCTTCTAGGTTCATCACATGACGGATAACATGGAACTCATCGGACACACCGTTACCACCGTGCATATCACGGGCGATACGAGCGATATCTAAGGCCTTACCGCAGTTATTACGTTTGATGAGGGAAATCATTTCTGGGGCAGCACGGTTTTCATCCATCAAACGGCCCACGCGTAAAGCGGCCTGTAGCCCTAAGCTGATTTCCGTCTGCATATTGGCTAGTTTTAATTGGAATAGCTGAGTAGCCGCTAAAGGACGGTCGAATTGTTTGCGGTCTAAACTATATTGGCGGGCGGCATGCCAGCAGAATTCGGCCGCACCCATGGCGCCCCAAGCAATACCGTAGCGAGCTTTATTTAAGCAGCCGAAAGGACCTTTAAGGCCACGGATATCGGGGAATGCATTTTCTTCTGGGACAAAGACATTGTCCATCACGATTTCACCGGTAATGGAAGCGCGGAGGGAGAATTTGCCCTCAATCTTAGGCGCAGATAGGCCCTGCATGCCTTTTTCAAGGATAAAGCCGCGAATCTCGCCGGCATCGTCTTTAGCCCAAACCACGAAAACATCCGCCACGGGGCTATTGGTAATCCACATTTTATTGCCAGTTAGCGAGTAACCGCCCTCAACCTTGCGGGCGCGGGTTTTCATGGAGGCGGGGTCGGAACCTGCATCGGGTTCAGTTAAACCGAAGCAGCCGATATACTCACCGCTGGCTAATTTAGGTAGGAACTTTTGCTTTTGCTCCTCAGTACCATAAGCCCAGATTGGGTGCATCACTAAGCTGGACTGTACGCTCATGGCCGAACGATAACCGGAGTCCACACGCTCTACTGCACGAGCAATAAGGCCATAAGAAACATGTGACATACCGGCACAACCGTAACCGTCAATGGTTGCGCCTAATAGTCCCAACTCACCCATGCGCTTCATTAGCTCGGTATCAAAATGTTCATTGCGATTCGCCTCAAGAATACCGGGCATTAATACTTCCTGACAGAAGGTCTCTGCGCTCTCGGCGACCATACGCTCTTCTTCAGTAAGCTGCTCATCTAGTAAAAAAGGGTCTTCCCATTTAAAAGGTGCTCGTGACATAGTGTTAACTCTCCTCAGCCGGTTTAAAAAAATATAGTTTCGCTGTGCGAAATTAATGATATACTTAGCGGAACACTAGGCTTAAATTTACTCTTTTTAAATGGTTTTGTAAAGTGTTAGATGAATTATTAGCAACGATTGCGCAGAGCGAAGCGGAGCAGGACCGTCAGTTTATTACCTCCTTGGCACGTGGACTGGCGGTGTTATATGCCTTGCGTTTTTATAGCCATGGTATTTCGCATCAACAAATCACGGAGATGACGCAATTACCTAAGGCCACCGTCAGTCGTATATTGAATACCCTGATTAAACTGCGCTTTCTACGTAAGCATCCGGTGACCGGCTTATATGTGAGTGATATACACCTACGTGAGTTAGGCGCCTTTGCGCTCCATAGCGATCATTTGGTGCGTGATGCCAAGCCTTTATTAATGGCGTTTGCGGAAAAGTACGAGGTCTCGGTGAGTCTGGCGGTTGAAGAGAGTGGGGAGATGCTTTACCTTGAAAGTATTCGTTCGCCTGCGCGTCTGGCTGTACAGTTGACGGTGGGATCGACGGTGCCGCTGATTGATACCGCCATTGGACGGGTTTATTATTGTGCCTTAACTGAAGCGCAACGGATACTGTTGGAGGAGAGTCATTTACGCCCCTTGTTAGCGCAGGATTATGGTCCTAAAAAAGCGCTCTTAGCACGACAAATGGAAGTGTATCAGCAGTATGGCTTTTGTTATTCGGTGGGCGAGTTTTCGCATGATATTACGGCCATTGCGATCCCCGTGCGTAATGATGCCGCAAAAAATGGCTTGTATGCGCTCAATGCGAGTGTGCCCTCATCGCGCCTTGATTTGAGGCAGTTAATTGAGCAGGTAGCTGAGCCACTTAAGGCCTTGGGTGCGGCATTGGAGCAATTATAATGCAAGCTGATAATAAAAAACGTAGTCCTTATCGTGGTCAACGCACTCGCCAGTCACAGCGCTCGCCGCAAACACCAAGATTGATTCTTTTTAATAAGCCCTACGATGTGCTCACGCAGTTTACGGATGAGGCTGGACGTCGCACCTTAAAGGACTATATTCCGATTCAGCAGGTGTACGCTGCCGGTCGATTGGATAGAAATAGCGAAGGCTTATTATTGCTAACAAATGACGGCAGTTTGCAGGCTCGTATCGCGGAACCGAAATACGGTATGCAAAAGACCTATTGGGCGCAAGTAGAGGGTGAGCCGACAGCAGCGCAGTTAGAGTCGTTGCGTCAGGGGGTGATGTTAAAGGACGGTATGACCTTGCCCGCTCAAGTGGAATTAATCGCAACGCCAGATGTGTGGCCGCGGCAACCACCGATACGCTATCGCGCCACTATCCCGACTGCCTGGTTGGCATTGACGATTACAGAGGGGAAAAATAGACAGGTGCGCCGTATGACAGCGGCGGTGGGGCTGCCGACCTTGCGTTTGGTGCGAGTACGAATTGGTCCTTGGTCTTTAGGTGATTTACAGCCAGGGCAGTGGAAAGAAGTCGCCCCTAAGATTTGATGGATAAGGTACTATCCCTCTCAAGACTAGTGCCAATAGAGCACCTCCTAAGCCTGCAACTGCTGAAACATGTAAAGTGCAAGCTTTTGGCTCAGGTTATACTAGCCAGGGTAGAGTAAAGGCTCAGTCGGCGAGTTTTCCTATACATGGTGAGTGCGGTGAAGCATTGTGAACAAGTATTAAATCAGCCAACACAAGCGAGCAATCAATGCCTGTTAACTATAGGCAGGCTGCTCGCTGTACTTTGCCTAAGCCTGCTACTTCTGTTAACACCGGTGATTGCACAAGCTGCGAGTGTTCAACAGCCGCCCACCTCTGTTGCCAATCAGTCCCAGTCAGCGCATGATTTAGCGCAGAAGCCATTGATACGCATTGCGGCGCAAAGCTATTTGGGCACCGAGCATACCTTAGAAGAGTGGCGCTTTATGTTGGACTGGTTGCGTCAGGACTTGCCTCAGTATCAGTTTGAATTGATTGCGGTGGAGCATGATGAGCTGATTAGCTTGGTGCGCCATCAAGCGGTGGACTATGTGATAAGCAATCCCGGGCTGTATTCCGAATTGCACTATGACTATGGCATTAATAATATGCTCGTGCAAGTTTATGCCGCCAAGCCATTATCGCCTTATAGTTTGGGTTCGGTATTGATTAAACGGCGTGATAACCACGCTATTCAGCGCTTTGAGGATTTGCCCGGTCACAGTATGGCGATTGTGAGTAATGAGGCCTTTGGTGGTTATCGTATGATCTTGCGTGAGCTTCGCGCACGCGGTGTTAATCCTGAAAAGCAAATGCAATTACAGACTGTGGGCTTCCCCATGAGCCGTGTGCTGGAGGCGGTGGCAAATGGTCAAGCCGACACGGGCGTGCTGCGTGCTTGCGTGTTGGAAAATGTGCCTGATTGGCAGAGCCGCTTTGAGGTGCTTGAGCCAGTGGCAAATAGCGATTTTCCTTGCCTGGTGAGCACTCGCCTCTATCCTGGCTGGGTATTTTCTGGCGTGAAAAATGAGCAACTGGAGCAGCATCGTGAGTTACTGCGCAGCTTGTTAGATGCCCCGCCACATGATGGTGGTAGCGGTGCCATGTTGTGGTCGGTTTTGGGCAATGCACTTGACCTCTTTGATTTGTTTAAAGAGCTGGAATTGGTGTTTTATCAACCCACTGAGGTTCCACTATTCGACTATTTTAAGCGCTATTGGTGGCTCTTAGCGGCGCTTTTAGTGTTAATTGCTTGCGGTGGTTTGTATACCGCGCGGGTACGTTATTTGGTCAGTAAACGAACCGCTGCCTTAGAGCACGCGTTGGAATATCAAAAGGCCTTACAAGACCGTATTAATGAGGTGCAGGCACAGTCCAATCACCAAGCAAAATTGGTGATTTTGGGGGAAATGTCCGGAACCTTGGCGCATGAATTGAATCAGCCCTTGGCGACCATCGGCAATTACTCGCGCAGTCTGTTACGCCGTTTGGATAAGCAGCGCTTAAGTGAGGACGATTTACGCTTGGCCACCAATGAAATTATCGAGCAAACTGAACGGGCGTCGAATATTATTCAGGGCGTGCGTTCCTTTGCCCGTAAACGACCGATGCGTTTAGAAAAGGTGCCGATTCGTCAGGTATGTGAGGAGGCGGTGCAGTTATTTAGTGGCATGCTGTCCATGCCACCAGAGGTCCTAATAATTGACCATTTGGCGCCCGATAAGCGCTTGACCGTGGATCCGGTGCAAATTCAACAAGCTTTAATTAACCTCTTAAAAAATGGCTATGATGCGATGGTTGAAGCGAAGGTCGAGCAGTCGATGATGTGCCTACACCTCTGGCAAACGGAGCATCAAGTACATCTTACGGTACAGGATAATGGTCCAGGCTTAAGCGCTGAAGCCTATGACAATCTATTTGAAACCTTTTACACTAGTAAAGCTGAGGGTTTGGGTCTGGGCGTGTCGGTTTGTAGAACCATTGCCGAGGCCCATGGCGGTAAGTTGGAGGTCGATTTAGCGCCCCCTGCTGATGATTTGTCGGGGCACGCTGGGGTGGCATTAAATGGCGCAATTTTCACCTTAAGTTTGCCTGATCAGTAATTTGTCGTTATCCTTAATTATTCATTACACGCATTATTAGGATCACCATGGACGCCATAGATACGAATCTAGTTTTTGTCATTGATGATGACGATGCCTTTCGTCGTTCCTTGGTTTTTTTATTAGAGGATTTGGACTGGCGCGTCGAAGCATTTGCCTCGGCGGCTGAGTTTTTAGAGGCCTGTCCCGAACCGGTCGCGGAGGCGGGTTGTATCTTATTGGATATTCGTATGCCCTTGATGAGCGGTATGGAATTACAGCTTAAGTTAAATGAGCTGGGTTGGATTACGCCGATCATTTTTCTGACGGGTCATGGTGATATTGAAATGGCCGTGCAAGCCATGAAGTTAGGCGCATATGGTTTTTTAAGTAAGCCCTTTAAAGACCAAGTGCTGTTAGATGAGGTGGCGGCAGCGGTGCGTTTTGCTCAGCAAACGAGGGAAAGTCTACAACGTCAGCAGGAGGCCGAAGAGATTTTGGCGCGCTTATCGCCGCGCGAAAAGCAGGTGGCCAATTTACTTGCCCGTGGTCAATCCAATCGCTTAATTGCACAGCAATTAGATATTAGCGAAAAAACGGTGCATATTCATCGTCAAAATGTGATGGAAAAGGCGGAGATCAGCAGTGCCGCAGAACTAGCTCATTTGATGCTAAAGGCCGATCCCCACAGCTTAGATTAAAAAACCTCGCTCACCCATGGGGTAAGCGAGGCGCTTTATCCAATCGTCAGCAATCGACCTAGCGACGTGAGTCGATCATGATTTGATTGACCTTATCAAAGGTTTGTAGCATCGTGGCCGATGGTTTTTTGTCGATTAAGCTCACGACGATCGCAGCTAAACCGCACAAGATAAAGCCCGGTACGATTTCATAGAGTTGACTGTCAACATAGTTTTTCCATAGCAATACGGTGGCGGCACCGACAATCATACCGATTAAGGCACCCTTAGCCGTTAGACGTGACCAGAAGACAGAGAGGATCACAATCGGACCGAAAGCGGCACCGAAACCAGCCCACGCATAGCTCACCATGCCTAGCACCTTGCTGTTTGGATCTCTGGCGAGGTAGATAGCAACTAAGGCCACTGCTAACACCATAAAGCGACCGAACCAGACCAATTCTTTTTGGCTAGCGCCCGGACGAATAAAGGGCTTATAAATGTCTTGGGTCAGCGAGCTAGAGCATACTAATAATTGCGCTGATAAGGTACTCATCACCGCTGCTAAAATCGCTGCTAGTAGTAGACCCGCAATTAAAGGGTGGAACAGCAGTACGGAGAACTCAATAAAGACACGCTCAGGATTCTCTAAGACACGGTTAGCAGCGGCCAAGGTAGCCTCATCCGTGATGGTCTCGACTGGCGAGAAGTAAGCAATACCGAAAAAGCCCACGGCGACGGCACCCGCTAAGCACAAAATCATCCATGTGATACTGATGCGACGCGCTGCCGGAATGCTTTTAATGGATTCAGCGGCCATAAAGCGCGCTAAGATATGCGGTTGACCGAAGTAGCCTAAACCCCATGCTAAAGAGGAGATGATGCCGATGGCGCTAACCCCTGAGAACATGCTTAAGCTATTGGGGTTAAAGTCCAAGCTGATGCTTGAAGCCGCTTCAACACCACCCACTTGATTCAGCACGATGATTGGCGTTAGCACTAAGGCGGTAAACATCATGGAGGCTTGCACTGCATCGGTCCAGCTGACGGCTAAGAAACCGCCGATAAAAACGTAGGCAATGGTAAATAACGCACCTAAGAGCATGGCGGTGTTGTAATCCCAGCCGAACATACTCTCAAAGAGGCGTGCCGAAGCGACCACACCGGAGGCACAATAGAGCGTAAAGAATAGCAAAATCACAATGGACGATACAATGCGTAGCAAGTTGCTACGGTCCTCAAAGCGATTAGCAAAATAGTCCGATAGGGTGAGGGCATTGCCCGCTGTTTCGGTGTAGGCACGCAAACGACCAGCAACGAGTAACCAGTTAATATAAGCACCGATGGTTAAGCCGATGGCAATCCACGAAGCGGAAATACCGGCTGTAAATACCTCACCTGGTAAACCCATCAACAGCCAACCACTCATATCGGAAGCGCCGGCTGCTAATGCCACCACAAAAGGACCTAGACTGCGGCCGCCTAAGATATAGTCGGATAAGTCCTTAGTCGAACGGTAGCCTAAATAACCGATTAGTACCATCCCGATAATATAAATCGAGAAGACGATAATAATCGATGAGCTCACTGCACCATGCATATCAATCTCCTTTGCATATTGGAAAAAAGTGAAAGTGTGTTTATTTAAAAGTATTTATTTAAAATAATCAAGCCTTATCGGGCTTGAAATCCGTGCTTTCAGCAATTGCGCGCAACATGTTTCAAGCCCTCACTGCCTGCTCTCAGATTAAATCATGGTCATTAGGGTGGCGTTACCTCCTGCTGCGGCCGTGTTAATGCTTAGAGAGCGCTCAACGCAGAGCCTTTCGGCACGGTACAGTTGCCCCGCTTTCAGGGCTTCGCTACTCAGTGCTTGCGGTTGAATAATGGCTGCCTCATAATTGGCTAAGGCCTGTGCTAAAGGCTTTAAGCGGTCACTATCACCTTCAAATAAGGCCGCATCCAGTGGCTTCGCCTGATCCTTGAGTAATGGCTCTAAGGCGGGCTGTAGCTCAACATAGGCTTGAACTTCCGGCGGTAATTGTGCTCGTAAATTCTGACTATCTAAGGCTGCCTCCGTCACAAAGACGGCCTGATTACCCCCCGCTAGGCACGCAGCCAATTGCACTTTAAAACCTAATGCCGTGCTTGGCATACATAGCACACGACCGCGTGGTAATAAGCGGTAAATATTACGCTCACCGGTAGGGCCGGGTAGCGTTTGACTATAGCCCAGGGTCTGCTGATTTAAAGTTTTTTCCACTAGGGCGGCTTCCTCGGCCTCAGCGTGCGTCTTAATCCACTCGCGATAATGTTGAATCGCATTGAATGCCGCCGCATCCCTGGTTTCCTCGTTGAATGCATCAGGATCCAGGGTTAAGGCTGGGCTTTGTTGTACTAAACGATGTAGGTAGAGCGGTCCACCTGCTTTCGGGCCTGTACCAGACAGCCCTTGACCACCAAAGGGCTGTACGCCCACCACCGCACCGACAATATTGCGGTTCACATAGACATTACCTGCTTTGATTTGTGCAGTTAGTTTATCAATGCTTTCATCAATACGTGAATGCACGCCAAAGGTCAGACCGTAGCCGCTGGCATTAATCTGCGTCATTAAGTCATTTAACTGCTCGCGACGGTAGCGCACAATATGCAGCACGGGACCGAAGACTTCGCGCTCCAAATCGCCTGCCTGATTGATTTCAATGATGGTGGGCGGAATAAAGGTGCCGTGATTTGTGTGCGCAGGGCGAGGCAACTGTTCAACCTTAAAGCCTTTGCTTCGCATTGATTCAATATAATCGGCGATGTTCTTTTGTGCTTCCGCATCAATGACTGGCCCCACATCAGTGCGTAAGCGGTCAGGGTTTCCTAAGCATAATTCCTTCATGGCCCCTTTGATCATGGTGATAATGGCTTCTGCCACATCCTCCTGCACACATAATAAGCGTAAGGCGGAGCAGCGTTGACCGGCCGAGTCAAAGGCCGAATTAATCACGTCGGCAGTCACTTGTTCAGCCAAGGCAGAGGAATCCACAATCATGGCGTTAAGACCACCGGTTTCGGCAATCAAAGGAATCGGCTGACCCGCTGCATTTAAACGCTGTGATAGGGTGTCGGCAATGGCTTTGGCAACCGCCGTGGAGCCCGTAAAGAGCACCCCTTGGATACGTGCATCTGCCACCAGCGCAGCCCCCACATCACCCTCACCGGGTAGTAGTTGTAGCGCTGCTTCCGGCACACCTGCTTGATGTAGTAACTGCACCGCATAATAAGCAATTAAGGGTGTTTGTTCTGCTGGCTTGGCAAGCACCACATTACCGGCTGCCAAGGCCGCACTGATTTGCCCTAAGAAAATGGCTAGGGGGAAATTCCACGGGCTAATGCATAGCACTGGGCCTAAGGGTGGGTGGGTGTCGATTTCAAAGTTTTCTGCCACTTGGCGTGCATAGTAACGTAGAAAATCCACCGCTTCACGTAGTTCGGCAATGGCATTGGGGTAGCTTTTGCCCGCTTCACGTACCGCTAGCGCAATAAAATCCGAACTTTTATGTTCTAGTAAATCGGCTGCTTTAAGTAGATAGTCGGCACGTTCCTGGGCTGGTGTGACTGCCCAAATCGCTTGTTCCTGCTCGGCACGTGCTAAGGCAGCAGCGATTTCCTCCTCATTACTAAATACGGCTTGACCTATGATATCGCGCTGATCGGCCGGATTAATAATATCGATTAAGCGCGTTTGCGCCGCCGCTGGCCATGTTTCACTGTCTTCACCATGCTTAAAGCTTGCTGGTAGGGCTAAGCGATGTTTTAGGGCGCTCGCTAATAAACCCGCCGATAGTGAGGCTAAGCGATGCTCATTGGATAGATCTAAGCCGAGGGAATTTAATCGATCCTCACCTTGGCTTTGATAGAGCTTGCGCGGCTCTGGAATCATTGGATGGGCTGAGCCCAGCGGTTCAATGGCACGAGCGACATCAACCGGGTTGGCAATTAAGCCGTCAATAGCGATCTCTTTATTGGCAATTTGGTTAACAAAGGACGAGTTAGCGCCATTTTCCAATAAACGACGCACCAAATAAGCCAGTAGTGTTTCGTGAGAACCAACGGGGGCGTAGATACGGCAAGGACGATTGAGCTTACCGGCACTGCTTGCGCCCACGACCTCCTCGTATAGCGGCTCACCCATGCCATGTAAACATTGGAACTCAAACTGCCCCTGATAGTAGTTATTGCCCGCCATATGGTAGATGGAGGCCACGGTTTGTGCATTATGCGTGGCAAATTGCGGGAAAATAAATTCTGGGGCATCCAATAGCTTACGTGCGCAGGCGAGATAGCACACATCGGTATGCACTTTGCGCGTATAGACTGGGTAACCCTCCAAACCGTCAACTTGCGCTCGCTTGATTTCGCTATCCCAGTAAGCGCCTTTGACCAAGCGGATCATCAGTCTGCGCTTAGTGCGGCGTGCCAGATCAATAACGTAATCAATTACAAACGGCGCGCGTTTTTGATAGGCTTGAATCACAAAGCCAATGCCATTCCAGCCACTAAGTGCTGGCTCATGGCAGAGACGCTCTAAGAGGTCAAGCGAGAGCTCTAAGCGATCGGCTTCTTCGGCATCAATATTAATGCCGATATCGTAGCGATGCGCTAACAGGGTTAAGTCGCGTAAGCGTGGATACAGCTCTGTCATCACGGTATCGTAGCGTGAACGCGAGTAGCGCGGGTGCAGAGCGGAGAGTTTAATGGAAATGCCCGGTCCCTGATAAATACCCAAGCCGGCGGCACTTTTACCGATGGCGTGAATCGCTTGCTCATAGGCGGCGTAGTAGTTTAAGGCATCGGCATCTGTCATCGCCGCTTCGCCCAGCATATCGTAGGAGTAGTTAAAGCCTTTATTAACCCATTTGCGACTGTTAGCGAGGGCGTTGGCGATGGTTTGACCGCAGACAAAATGCTCGCCCATCAGTCGCATCGCACGATCTACCCCTTGGCGAATTAAAGGCTCACCGCCTTTGGCGATGAGACGGCTGAGGGCAGATGACATCCGCTTTTCACTGTTGGTGGAAACGAGTTTGCCAGTGATCATGAGCCCCCAGGTTGCGGCATTTACAAATAAGGAACCGGAGCTGAGGTGCGATTGCCAGTCACCGCGGCTGATTTTGTCGCGAATCAAGGCATCGCGGCTTTCTTTATCTGGGATGCGCAACAACGCTTCCGCTAAGCACATTAAGGCGACGCCTTCTTGACTGGACAGAGAGTACTCATGAATTAAACCATCGACGCCACTGCCGATGCGCTTATTGCGTAGGGCATCAACCAGTTTGCGGGCAGTTTGTAAAATGGCATTTTTTTGTTCGCCGGGATCGGCCAAGGCCAATAACATCGGTAGACATTCTGGCTCGCTGCGGCGATAGGCGGCAGTAATGGCGGCACGCAAAACCGATTGGGCGGCGATGTTTTGTGCAAAATGTAAAAAGGGCTGACGCTGCTCCTCATTGCTCGGGCTAAGACCGGCCTCTTCTAAATCCGCTAGGCTGACAGCCTCTGAGGCTAAGGCATGTTGCAGGGAGGCGGGTAGACGTCCGGCCTCAATTTCCTCCAACATGGAATAAATGGATTGCTTAATAAACCAATGCTGGGTACGACCGATGCGTTCGGCGGCCTCACGGATACGCTCTTTTAAAACGGGGTCAACCTTGACGCCCAAGGTGGTGGCACTCATCACATTCTCCTAAGGTGGGTTGCAAACAGCGCAAAAAAGGCGCAACCTTTTATACTTTGCGGTTGTTTTATATAGCTTTTTGCTATATTTGAACAATCAGGAATAACCCTTGATAGGATAAAAATAAGCGTAAAAATAATAGGATAGCTGGTGTTTATTAGGGGGGTAGGGGTGCAACCGGGGTGTGGGGCGAGCCTCTAAAATAGCACCTGAGCAACCGCCTTAGGCTCTCAACGCACGCTAGGCCGTTGGTACTAGCAGTCAAAGCCTCGCAAGTCGCTGTTTAAGCAATTCTTAACTGCGCAAACTCTTTTTTCACCACGGCAGCAATGCTTTGCGCAACCACCCGGGAGGATTTAGGATTACTCGGTGCAGGGGTATTGCTGAGTTGCAGACGCATTTCGCCATATTCACTGCGGATCAAAATATGGTGTTGATTTTCTTGAATGTGAGGATCGACCACTACCCGCACCTGTGTTTGCTCCATGCCAATCCCGGCCAAGGCGAGGGTGGCGGCAACATTAAGATTTTGTGGGTAGCGTTTAGCGGCTTCAGCGGCCGAACCCTCAAACAGCGTTAAAGGCTCCTGCACCGATGCCGGTGCAATGCCTAATGCTACAAGCTCTGGCAACCACGCAGCCACCGGTTTATGTGATTCGTAAATAACCTGTAGCGCTGTTGCTCCTTGAATGGATTGGAGATAGTCTAAACCGGCAATGGCGCCAGCCGGCAGGAGAATACGGCGCTGAAACTGCTGCGCCACTTTAAGTAGCTCGGCGTACAAATCCGTATCGGCCAAGGCGCCAATGGAGCTGATTAACACATCGGCGCCGGCACTTAAACAGGCAGGCACATATTGGGCCACCGCTGCCTGTCCCGCTGCTTCAATCACTAAGTCTGGCTTAAATGACCAAAGCCGTGCCGGCTCCTGCGTAACCTCGGCTGTCGTGGGTAGGCTTGCTAAGTCGGCATCACTGAGTGCTGAGCGCGTATGTACTAAGATGGCAATGTGATGCGTGTCTATCAATGCCTGCAATGCCTTTAAGACATCCTTGGCAATGGCGCCGTAGCCAATCACAGCAATACGTTTCATCATGACTTAATTAAATCCTCTAGCAATGCGACTACGACCGTCTCTCCCGCTCAATAGCAGGACTTAAAGTGAGCCGAACTGATCCTGTAAATAGTTAATAATATCTTGCGACTCGTACATCCACTGTACCGTGCCATCCTCATGCTCAATGCGTAAGCAAGGCACGGTGCGTTTACCGCCACCACTAATTAATGCTTGCTCGGCTTGCGGATCCTTATTCACATCATGCGTTTGTATCGCTAAATTCAACTTATGCATTTCACGGCGTACCTTAATGCAAAAAGGGCAGCCGTGAAACTGGTATAAGCTCATCTTGGCGGTGCGTGCATTAACCTCTGCCTGCGCTTCTGCGCTGCGTTGTCGTGGTGTAGGTCGCGTCAGTTGGTCGACGCTGGCAAGGATACACCCTAAGCCGTTTCTAAGTGCTTTGGCTAACATGCGCTTTCTCCTGAATGCATTAATCAATCACACGCCCTGGATTCAGGGTGTTGTGCGGGTTAAGTAGTTTACGGATGAGCGACATTAACAGTAGCTCTTCACCGCTACGGCTATGGTGCAAAAATGGCTTTTTAATCACCCCAATACCATGTTCCGCAGTGACACTGCCATGATATTTTTCAACGATTTCATAGACTAATTGCTCAATTGGAATATAGTCCTCCTCACGCATTTTACCCGTGGTAAGGTGTAAGTTACCGTCGCCCAAGTGGCCGAATAACTGACACTCTATCTGTGGGTAGGCAGCAGCAATAGCAGCCTCCGCCTCCTCGATAAACTTAGGCATATCTCGCAATGGGATGCCAATATCAAAGGCTACGTAGGGGGCACGCGCACGCATGGCCTCCGCAGCCGCATCACGTAATACCCATAGCGCTTTAGCCTGGGTCATATTTTGCGGAATAATGGCGTCATCAGCTAGGCCTGCTTCAATCGCGTGCTCTAAAAAGCGCTGGAATTTTTCTTCTAATTGCTCGTCATCAGCGCCTTCAATTTCAATTAAGATGTAATGCGCATAAGCGCCCTCAAAAGGTATCTCAGATTGTGTGACCTCGGCCGCGACCGAGATGTAGTTTTTCCACATAAGCTCAAAGCTAGAAAGCTCAGGCAGTTGAGCACGGGCGGCCTTTAATAAGTCCGTGACTTGCGTAAAACTGTCAGTGGCTAGGAGGGCGGAGTAGCGTCGTTGCGGTTTTGGAAAGAGTCGTAACATGACCTTGGTGATAATACCGTAGCGACCCTCTGTGCCGATAAAGAGGTGCTTTAAGTCTAAGCCTGTGTTATTTTTGATCAGGCGTCGCAACATATTGAGTACGGTACCATCAGGTAGCACGACCTCAATCCCCATCACTAAGTCACGTGTGGTGCCGTAGCGTAGCACGCGATTACCACCCGCATTGGTGCTAACATTGCCACCGATACGGCAGCTGCCACGTGCACCCAGATCCAGTGGGAAGTACCAGTCTTTGGCCTCAACCAATTGGCATAGCTCCTCTAACACCATACCGGCCTCAACGCAGAGGGTGCCGCCAACCTCGTCGAACTCCACTACTTGATTCATTTGTCCCATATTGATGATGACTTCATCATCTTGCACCGTGGCGCCGCCGGCTAGACCGGTGAGGCCACCTTGCACCACTGCCTTAATGCCATACTCGGTGCAGGCGCGCATAATGGCGGCCACCTGCTCAGTGCTTTTAGGGCGAAATACAGCCAAGGGCTTGCCCGGCTTGATATCGGTAAAATCCGTTAAAAATTGGGTGTATAAACTTTCATCCTTAATCGGTTGTAGGGATGCGGTTGCTTGTAGGAATTGTTCCTGTGCTGTCATGGATGCGTTCCTTAAAAAAATAGCGATGCGGGTATTTTACTCGCTCTAGCTTATAAATTAAACGCTATGCCGCTTCAACAAGAGCAGCATAACAAAGCTTTTTTACTATTGTACGTCAATTGATCTACATCAAGTGTTAGCGCTAATTTTTCTTAAAAAGCCCCAGAACTAGATGATTTCATCTAGTGAGGGTAAGAACTTCCGATAGGCAAAAAAATAGCCGACTCCTAGAATAAGCATATAAACAAAAGGAGTTAAAAATGAATACTCACGTCAACTGTAAACACCAAGTCGAAAAGTCGCGTCGTAGCTTTTTAAAGGGGATACCCGTGGTGACGGCGGGTGCCGTGGCAATGCCTAAGGTGGCAACCGCCTCCACCCCCGATGATGCGAGCAAATACTGGGCCATGTTAATCGATGTGCGTCGTTGCATCGGTTGCCAAGCCTGTACCATGACCTGTATTCAGGAAAATGCCGTGCCTGAGGGCAACTTCAGAACCATTGTTTCCTCCTACAGCGTCAAAATGTCGGATGATCCGACAGAACAACAGGCCGGCTCCTACGTTTTGCCGCGACTCTGTAATCATTGCGATAAGCCACCTTGCGTGCCAGTTTGTCCGGTCGGTGCAACCTATAAGCGTAAAGACGGTATTGTGGTGGTCGACAGCGACCGCTGTGTGGCCTGTGCCTACTGTGTACAAGCCTGTCCATACGATGCGCGCTTTATTAATCCCGTAACGCATAAAGCCGATAAATGTACCTTCTGTTTGCACCGCGTTGAAGCGGGCTTATTACCTGGTTGTGTTGAAACCTGTGTGGGTGGTGCCCGTATCTTTGGTGATTTAAACGATCCTGAGAGTGAAATTCGCCAACGTATGGAAGAGCATAAGTCCGAACTTAAAGTGTTGAAACCGGAAATGTCAACGGAACCACGCGTTTACTACATTGGCTTAGACGATCGCTTTACCGACAAAATCGAGGGTGATAGCACCCTATGGAAGCCACGTAATCGTGGTGAAGCGGCTAAGGCTTAGGGCGTAGGAGAGAATCATGGAAGCACAAATTATTGAAACCTTAAACATCACCCACAAAGTGGGTTGGTTACCGTGGGCAGTGCAGTACTTCTTTTTAATTGGTATTTGCTATTGCTCATTCTTACTATCCCTACCGGGGGTTGTATTTAAAAAGCCTCAGTGGAAGGTGGCGTCTAACTATGCCCTGATTGTTATGCTCACCTGTGGCTTAATTGCACCCGTTGCGCTATTGGCTGACTTACACCAGCCGGGACGCTTTATGAACTTCTATTTGCATTTCCAAAAAACGTCATGGATGTCGTGGGGTTCGATTTTCTTGGTGTTCTATGTGGCGTGGATGGTAATTTACGGCTTTTTAGCCTTGCAGCCCCTACTCAAAGAATCCGCTGCAGCAAATCACCGTTACGCTAAATTGGCTGCTTGGGTGACGCTTAAAAAGCAGCCTAAGACGACGTGGCTTAAGGTAGCTGCCTTATTTGCTTTTATTGGCGCCATGTTAGTGATGGTGTATACCGGGATGGAGGTCGCAGTGATTAAATCACGCCCGATGTGGAATAACTTTGCGGTACCGGTGCAGTTTGTCTTAACCGCCATGGCGGGTGCTGCGGGTGCTGCCTTAATCCTAAATTTTTTTACTGCCAATCGCGGCGATAAAGCGGTGATGAATCCTTTGGTAAAGGTGATTTTCTGGGCCCAATTAGCGATGGTGGTGGTAGGCGGTATTTGGTTGCTCTTAGGCTTTAGCGGTCTAAGCCCGAAAATTGCTCAGGCCATGAGCTTAATTACCTTTATTAATCATTGGGAGCTATTTACCATCGTTGGCGTGCTGATTGTGTTTGCCACCTTATTAATGGCTTGGCGCTTCCCTGGTAATGGCTTGTTATTAGGCTTATTGACGGTGATTACGGTATGGATGTTCCGCTGGACCGTGTTTATGGGTGGTCAGGAAATTCCTAAAACCGGTGCTGGTTCTTATAGCTACACCCTACCGTGGGGTCCAGATGGTTTATTGGGGATTGTTGGCACCTTAGGTTTATGTGTCTTTGTGTATATCGTCTTAACTTCCCTCGTGCCTTTAAGACAGTTGGAATTAGAAGAGAATTAATCTAGGAGTACTATCATGAAATTAAAGCGTAGAGAAATGATTGCAGCCGGTGGTCTGGCGGCCGGTGCGCTGGGTTTTTCACAAACTCTTAGTCGTATGGCTCATGGGATGCTGGCAAAAAAAGATCCCAAAGAGGATAAGTTAAACGGTTATTCGCACGAGCCGGAGTATCGTGTGAATAAAGAGACTGGTGAGATCACACTGAATCCGAAGCAGCAGGTTAGTTACACCACTTGCTTAGGCTGTACCACCATCTGTGGTGTGCGTGTGCGCATTGATAAGGAAACAGGTCGTGTGTTACGAGTGGGCGGTAACCCTTTCCATCCATTGGCAGCGGCTAATCACTTACCCTATGAAACCTCGGTTAAAGACAGCTTTATCGCTACCTCACAACATCAGGAGTTAGGGCAACGAAATCGTGCCACGCTTTGCGGTCGTGGTAATGCGGTAAAAGAGCACCATAGCTCGCCATTCCGTGTATTGCAACCCCTCAAGCGTGTGGGTCCACGTAACTCAGGTAAATGGGAGCCCATCTCCTTTGAGCAATTAATTCGTGAAGTGGCCGATGGCGGTGATTTGTTTGGTGAAGGTCATGTCAAAGGCTTTAAAGAATTACGCGATTTAAAAACGCCGATCAAAGCAGAGGCCCCAGAATTTGGTCCCATTGCGAATAAAGTGGGGGTTATCACCTCGGTCAACGATGGTCGTGAGGCCTTAATACGTCGCTTCTGGAACCAGTCATTCGGTACGCAAAACTTTGTGCGTCACGGTGCTTGGTGTGGTGGCTCTTGGCGTTCGGGTTCGGGTGCAGTGTTCGGGGATCACCGAGCCATGCCGCACGCTAAGCCGGATATGGAAAATGCGGAGTTTGTTATCTTTATTGGTACCGCGCCGGGTGCAACCGGTAACCCGTTCCGTCGCACGGGTGAGTTAATTGCCAAAGCACGTACGGACGGTAAAATGGATTACGTCATCATTGACCCCGTGCTGAGTAATGCCGATAACCGCGCCGCCGGTGACCGTTCTAACTGGGTGCCAATTATCCCAGGTACGGATAGTGCCTTATTGATGGCGATGATGCGTTGGATTTTTGAAAATGACCGTCATAACAAGGACTATTTATCTTGTGCTAACCCTGAATATGCTGAGTCGCGTGGTTTTCCATCGTACTGTAGCGCCGCTTGGTTAGTGATTCAGGAGCCGAGCCATCCGCGTTACGGTAAGTATTTACGCGGTTCCGATATTGGCGTAGAGATTGAGGAAGAAAAGCGCTACGGTGATGATGACCCATATATTGTGCTCAATGAGCATAATGAATTTGAGTCGGCGATTAATCTAATGAGCCCAGCGCAATTAGAAGCGCCAGAGGGTTTATTATTAAACGGCAAAGATATCAAGCTAAAAACTGCCTTACAGCTACTCAAAGAATCCGCTATGCGCCAGACCATTGAGGAGGCGTCAGCCTATTGTGGTATTCCAGTACCAGTGATTGAAGGCTTGGCTGATGAGTTTACCTCACACGGCACCAATGCCAGTATTGTGGCGCACGGTGGCATGATGTCAGGTAATGGCTTCTACAATGCCTTTGCGGTGGTGACCTTAAATACGCTCATTGGCAACCTTAATACCAAGGGTGGTTTTGTGATGGGCGGTGGCGGCTTCCGTGATGCAAGTGCCGGTCCTCGTTATAACTTAGTTGATTTTGAGGGCAAGGTGCAGCCACGCGGTATTCCTATTGGTCGTAATGTACCGTTTGAGCGTACCAGCGAGTTTAAACGTCGTAAGGAAGCGGGTGAGCCTCTCTATCCGGCACCAACCCAGTGGTACCCTAATGCGCCGGGTTTAGGTACGGAGTGGTTTGCTTCCATTGCCAATGACTATCCATACAAATTGGATGCCTTGATCCTTTGGATGTGTAACCCGGTGTACGGTATTGCTGGTCTCAAGAAAAAGTTTGAAGAGCAGTTACTCGATCCGAAGAAAATTCCGTTGATTGTCTCAATCGATCCATTTATTAATGAGACAAACTGCTATGCCGACTACATTGTGCCGGATAGCTTGCTGTATGAAAGCTGGGGTTGGGTCTCGCCGTGGAACGGTGTGCCTACAAAAACCATGGCAGCACGTTGGCCTGTGGTCGAAGCCGCCGCAGCCAAAACACCGAGTGGTCAGCCGATTGCGGTGGAGAGCTTCCATATTGAGCTGGCGAAGTACATGGGCTTACCGGGCTTTGGTAAGGAGGGTTTAAAGGACGCTGATGGTAATCCGGTACCCTTAGAAACGGCTGAGGACTGGTACTTCCGTGGCGGGGCCAATATTGCGTATGCCGGCGGCAAGCCAGTGCCTGATGCGACTGATGAAGACTTGCTTTTCTCCGGCGTAGAGCGTATGCGCGCAGATTTAGAAAGCCGTTTAAAGCCAGAAGAGTGGCGTAAAATTGCTTATCTCTACACCCGCGGTGGACGCTTTGAAAATGCCGATCAAGCGCAGGATAAAAACAACCCTGAGTGGCAAAAGCATCGCTTTAGCAATGTACTGTGGATTTGGAATGAGAATGTCGGCAGCTCCAGAAACTACCTTAACGGCGAGCATAACTGGGGCACGGCACAGTTCCGTGAGCCGCACTTCTCTAACGGTACACCGATGCGTGAGATTTATAGCGAAGAGGATTGGCCATTATTATTGGTGAGCTTTAAATCGCAGTTGCTAAGTCCGTATACCATCGGTACCTCCTTGACGATTTTAAAGCCGGATAATCCGATGATTATTCACCCGGATGATGCCAAGCGCTTTGGTTTAACCACCGGTCAAGTGGCCAAGGTCTCAACTCCAGGCGGAGCGGTTGAAGGTACGATTATTGTGTACCCAGGCGTGATGCGCGGTTGTGTGGGCATTGAGCATGGTTTCGGTCACACTGAGTTGGGCGGTCGTGCGCACCAAATCGGTGATCACACCTGGCCTGATGCACCCTTTATTCGTGCTGGGGTCAATATTAACGATATTGGCTTAACCGATCCGACCCGCAACCATGAAAATATCTGGGTTGATAGTGTGTCCGGTGCGGTCGTGCGTAATGGCTTACCTGCCAAGGTGGAGCCTATCGCAGGCTAAGAGGATGCGGCAAGGAGGGTTACTCAAGGACCCTTAACAATAAGCTTGAGCTAGCAGCATGATGGCTCCCCCGCATCTTCTGCTAGGATGACCGACCAACTTCGTGTTAGTAAGTTGGTCGGTTATTTTTTGTGTGTTCGAGAGCGTAATGGCTTTGCTAAATTAATCCAAAAAATCGCAATAGGGTTAAGCTGACGGCCATGGTTGGCATGGCGCCGACTGTGGTGATGCCAATGATATTGGCAGCGGCAACGTCATTAGCTCCCATTGCTTTGGCCATAACATAGCTAGCGGCAGCGGCGGGAGAAGCGGTCATCAGTAGCATCACACCGAGCTCCATGCTACTCAAAGCAAAGACTAAGCCGACAATCACGGCTACGATGGGGGCGACAATTAAGCGACCCACACTAGACCACATGGCAATATCGCTTGCGCTGAAGATTTTTCTAAAATCTAGCGTTGCGCCCGCACAAATTAAGGCTAGGGGTAAGGCCAGACTCGACACATAACCGCCGGCTTCGGCAATGAGTGAAGGGATGGGCACATGCAGCCATTTACAAGCGAGCGACAATAGGATCCCGATAATTAATGGATTAGTGACGATTTGGCGAGCCATTAATAAGGGGTTGAATTTTTTGTTGCCAGTGGCTTTGCTGAGCGTAATCACGGCAAGCACATTAAGTAATAGCGTGAGTACACCACCAAAAATAGCGGCAATGGCAACACCGTTAGCGCCGTAGGCACTACTAACAAATGCTAAGCCAATAATCATCATATTGGCTCTAAATACACCCTGTACAAACACGCCATGATCGCGAGGCGCTTTAACCAGGCGATGTGCCACCAGCTCCGCACCTAGAAAGAGGCTCATGATCGTAACCACACCGGCTAGGATCAAATTAAGGTTTTCCAATAAGTCGGTATCGCTGCGATAAATACTAAAAAAGAGTAGTGCGGGCAGGGAATAATTAAACACGATTTTTGATGCTTGATCACAAAAGCGCTGATCAATTTGGTCGGAACGCCGTAAATACCAACCCAACACCAATAATAAAATACTAGGTAGCGTGACGCCCACCGAGAAGAGCATCGCATCTAAAAACGATCCCGTCATAACACCGCCAAAGAAAAAATTAAAACATCATTTGAAACGTGAGCGATTTTGCGCACTTGCTCATTCTATCAGGCAACAATAAGCGACTAGCGGCAGCTTGTCGAAGGTAACAATTTAACACTAGGATATACTAGTGGTATTTTGATTGGAAAGAGAGAGTTCGATGATTATAAGTTTTAGTCGTTTTGTTCAAAAAACCTTTGCCCTGTGGGTTTTACTTTTTGCTGCGATTGCCTTTATAAATCCTACGCTATTTCGCTTCGTAGGACCCTATATTGCCTTGATTTTGGGGGTGATCATGTTCGGTATGGGCGTCACCATGACGGTTGATGATTTTAAAGGTGTTCTAAAGCAGCCGAAGTCTGTTCTGATAGCGACGGTAGCTCAGTACACCATCATGCCCTTATTAGCTTATGGGCTGTGCATTCTATTTCAACTACCGGCAGAAATAGCGGTTGGGGTGATTCTGGTGGGATGTTGCCCTGGGGGTACCTCGTCTAATGTGATGACTTATCTGGCACGTGGTAATACCGCTTTATCCGTCAGTACGACCGCAGTGTCTACCGTGCTATCCCCGCTCTTGACGCCAGCGATTTTCTTTTTGCTCGCAAGCGAATGGCTTGATATTAACGCAGTCGCTATGTTTAAAAGCATTTTACAAATTGTGCTGGTACCCATCGTCTTAGGTTTGATTGTGCGCTCTGTGTTGGGTAAAAAGGCCGCCTCCTATGGTGAGGTGATGCCTTTAGTGTCCGTCATCGGTATTGTGCTGATTGTCGCTTTTGTGGTGGGTGCCTCCAAAGATCGCATTATCGAATCGGGGCTGCTAATCTTTGCGGTGGTTGTTTTGCATAATGGCTTGGGGTATTTGATCGGCTTTATCGTAGCGAAAGTTTGCCGCCTAAATTATGCCGATCAGAAAGCGGTCTCGATTGAGGTTGGTATGCAAAACTCAGGCCTGGGTGTTGCTTTGGCGGGCGTGCATTTTGCGGCGAGTCCAGTAACAGCGGTGCCAAGTGCTATCTTTAGTTTTTGGCACAATATTTCAGGGCCTTTATTGGCAACCTATTGGGCTGGTAAAGGCAGTGCAGCAGACACTACGCCGAGCACCAAGTAATTGATACAAAACTGGGCGCCAAGTGCGCCCAGTGATCTTTAGGTAAAAAAATCGTTTTTTATCTTGTTTATCAACAATTGCCGTAAGACCCCTTCCTTTA
>NZ_KV793570.1:0-893 GCF_001808505.1 Oligella sp. HMSC09E12 | reverse complement strand
ATCAAAGTAAAGGAAAGGCTGAGGACGAGCAGCTGTTGGCACCAATGTAATAATAACCCATGATCAACGGTTGAATATTGACCCACTAGTTTAATAAACTAGCGGTTTTTCAGGCCGCTTATGTTAACTCAGGAGATGGTCGTGACGATTCACGTATTACATAAACAAGGCAAGTCCATTAGAGCAATAAGTGATGAGCTCGGTATTTCCCGTAACACCGTAAGGAAATATCTTAGAAATGGTGGTGCTATGCCTACCTACCAACGCAGCCCTAGACCCAGTAAGCTTGACCCTTATAAAGCGTATCTTCACAAGCGCATTCAAGCAGCCGCGCCAGATTGGATACCCGCCACGGTGTTTTATCGTGAGATTGACGAATTGGGTTATCAAGGTAAGATTAGCTTACTGAGAGACTATGTGTCTCAGTTTAAACCAGTAACTAAAGCCGACCCAGTGGTGCGCTTTGAAACATCCCCGGGTGAGCAATTGCAGGTGGATTTTACGATCATTCGTAGACAGGCTAGTCAACCGCTTAAAGCGTTCGTAGCAACCTTAGGTTACTCTCGGGCTAGCTATGTTTTCTTTTTTGATAATGAGCGCAGTGAAGCGTGGCTGCAGGGGTTACGACAGGCCTTCGACTTTTTTGGTGGTGTGCCTAAAGAAATATTGTTTGATAATGCCAAAACCGTTGTGATTGAACGAGATGCTTATGGTGTTGGGGAGCATCGCTGGAATCCGCAACTGCTCCTACTGGCCAAAGAATATGGGTTTAAGACACGATTGTGTCGTCCGTACCGAGCTAAGACGAAGGGGAAGGTGGAGCGATTCAATCGTTATTTAAAAGAGAGTTTTATCGTTCCTGATCCTAGCCAATTTAATAGACAGTCTGTTCC
>NZ_KV793569.1:0-12529 GCF_001808505.1 Oligella sp. HMSC09E12 | reverse complement strand
CGGCGTTGTTGCTAAAATCGAGAAGTAATTCTCAAAAAAAATTACACAGCATCATTTAAATAAGATATAATGTGTGGTTCGGTAGTGTTCTATTCATAGAGCACTACCTTGCCTTAAACGGCAAAATACATATCTAGGGGTATAGCTCAATTGGCAGAGCGTCGGTCTCCAAAACCGAAGGTTGTAGGTTCGATTCCTACTGCCCCTGCCAAATACTTAAGTAACTGCAATTAGCGGTACTATTAAAATGTCAAACACAAATATAACAACCGTTTCCAACACTGGCGACAAGATCAAGATTACCCTTGCTATACTGATTCTTGCGATTGGTATTTTTGCCTATTCCTATTTTTCGGACTTGGCAAGCTACGCACGCGTGGGTATTTTTGTCGGTAGTTTGGTGCTCGCAGCGATTTTAGTTTGGCTTAGCGACTTAGGTAAGCGAGGCTTAGCTTTTGCTACCGGTTCATACAATGAGATGAAGCGTGTTGTATGGCCTAGTCGCAAGGAAGTTATTCAGATGACAGGCGTTGTTTTTGCCTTCGTCTTTGTGATGTCGATTTTTTTGTGGATTGCCGATAGCTTAATCGACTGGATTCTGTACGGTGTATTTCTAGGTTGGAAATAGGGAGAGTTGGTGAGTAAGCGTTGGTATGTTCTTCATGTCTTTTCAGGCATGGAGAAGAGAGTTCAGAAGTCCTTACAGGAAAGAATTGCCGAAGCTGGTTTGGATAGCTATTTCGGTCGTATCTTAGTTCCTTCTGAGGAAGTGATGGAGAGTCGCGCCGGTCACAAATCAATCTCCGAGCGTCGAATTTTCCCAGGCTATGTTTTTATCGAGATGGAATTAACTGATGAAACATGGCATTTAGTTAAGAGCACGAATCGTGTGACCGGCTTTTTGGGTGGTACGGGTAATCGTCCAACCCCGATTTCTGAAAAAGAAGTCAATAAAATTCTATTCCAAATTGAGGAAGGTGGTGAGAAGCCACGTCCTAAGGTATTATTCGAAGTTGGTGAGATGCTACGTGTCAAGGAGGGTCCATTTGCGGACTTTAATGGTACGGTAGAAGCTGTCAACTACGAACGCAGCAAGGTCCAGGTTAATGTCACGATTTTTGGACGCATTACCCCGGTCGAGCTGGATTTTAGTCAGGTAGAAAAGGCTTAATCCGCTTTATCTGCAGATTAAGCCGTTACTATTTTTTATTAACATATGGGGAGCTTTTAATTAAGCGCCTGCACCCATTAGGAGTATCAAATGGCAAAGAAAATTGCCGGCTTTATTAAGCTACAAGTGCCCGCCGGTAAGGCAAACCCGGCGCCGCCGATTGGTCCAGCATTGGGTCAACGCGGTCTTAACATCATGGAATTCTGTAAAGCTTTTAATGCTCAAACTCAGGGCATGGAGCCAGGTTTACCGATTCCAGTGGTGATTACTGCATACGCAGACAAATCATTCACTTTCATCATGAAAACCCCACCTGCAACTATTCTTATCAAGAAAGCTGCCGGTGTTCAAAAGGGTTCTGCACGTCCTAACCTAAATAAAGTAGGTAAATTAAACCGTGCTCAGTTGGAAGAAATTGCTAAAACCAAAGAACCGGATCTTACTGCAGCTGACTTAGACGCCGCTGTTCGTACTATTGCCGGTAGCGCCCGTAGTATGGGTATTGAAGTTGAGGGTGTGAACTAATGGCTAAAGTATCTAAGCGTTTACGCGCTCTCCGTGAAAAGTTTGATAGCGAAAAATTATACACTTTAGACGAAGCATTAGCGCTAGTTAAAGAAACAGCGACTGCTAAATTTGATGAGTCTATTGATGTGGCTATTCAATTAGGTATCGACCCTAAGAAATCTGACCAATTAGTTCGTGGCTCCGTCGTTTTACCTGCGGGTACGGGTAAGTCTGTACGTGTTGCCGTGTTCACTCAAGGTGATAATGCTGAAGCAGCTAAAGCCGCTGGTGCTGACGTTGTCGGTATGGAGGATTTGGCTGATGCGGTTAAGGCTGGTAACTTGGATTTTGATATCGTGATCGCTTCTCCTGATGCGATGCGCATTGTGGGTGCTTTAGGTCAAATCCTTGGTCCACGTGGCTTAATGCCTAACCCTAAAGTGGGTACAGTAACACCGGATGTAGCGACTGCAGTTAAAAATGCTAAAGCTGGTCAGGTTCAGTATCGTACTGACAAGTCCGGTATCATCCACAGTACCATTGGTCGTGCTTCATTTGAAGTCGATCAGTTAAAACAAAATTTAGCCGCTTTAGTAGATGCTTTAAATAAAGCGCGCCCCGCTTCTGCTAAGGGTGTTTATCTACGTAAAGCCTCCATTTCATCCACAATGGGTGGTGGAGCAAAGGTTGAGGTTGCTACTTTAGCAACAGCAGCCGCTGAGTAAAGAACTTTGGGCTGCGCCTCTAGGCGATTTAATCACATTGAATCACTTAGGGCGCTGCTGTCAAAGACCGCTGGAGTTTTTAAGCTCATATAGTTAAAAACTTAAAACTTATCCAGCGTAGACGGCGTCCCAACGGAAGAATTCAATTAGAACTCTGCCCTGGTACGCCGCATATGGTTGACGCAACGGGATTTTCCCACCGCGTCATTTAGATGGAGTAATCAAACCGTGAGTCTCAATCGTAATGAGAAAGCTGCCGTAATTGAAGAGGTTTCTGGCCAACTGGCTGAAGCTCAATCAATGGTAGTAGCTGAGTATCGTGGTATTGATGTCGGCTCTATCACCGTATTGCGCAAAACTGCACGTGAAAATGGTGTTTACCTACGTGTATTGAAAAACACTTTAGTTCGTCGTTCAGTTGCTGATACACCGTTTGAGGGTATCTCTGAGCAATTGACTGGCCCACTACTTTACGCAATTAGTAGTGATCCAGTGGCGGCTGCTAAGGTATTGTCCGATTTCGCCAAAACCAACGACAAGATCGTACTTAAAGCCGGTGCTTTACCGGGTAGCGTACTTGATGTTGAAGGTGTTAAGGCCTTAGCTAAAATGCCTTCTCGTGAAGAGCTATTGGCTAAACTATTGGGCACAATGCAAGCACCTGTTGCGAAGTTTGTGCGTACGCTTAACGAGGTTCCGACTAAATTCGTTCGCGGCTTGGCTGCGGTACGTGATCAAAAAGAGTCTGCTTAATTTATTCGCAGACTGTGTGTTGACACGTAATAGATTTTTGGAAATTCGTCGATAGAATCGATAACAAAACCAGGCAAATATATTTTTTAATTTTTGGAGTTCAAAATGGCTTTATCAAAAGCAGATATCTTAGAAGCAATTGCTAACATGAGCGTGTTAGAGTTGTCTGAGTTAATTACTGAAATGGAAGAAAAATTCGGCGTATCAGCTGCTGCCGCTGCAGTTGCTGTTGCTGCTCCTGCTGCAGGCGGTGACGCCGGCGCTGCAGGTGGTGCTGAGCAAACTGAATTCACAGTATTCTTAGCTGACGTTGGTTCTTCTAAAGTTAACGTAATTAAAGCAGTGCGCGAAATCACTGGTTTAGGCTTAAAAGAAGCTAAAGACTTAGTTGATAACGCACCTAAAGAAATTAAAGAAGGCTTAGACAAGGCTGCTGCTGAAGAAGCACAGAAGAAACTTGAAGAAGCCGGTGCTAAAGTAGAACTTAAGTAGTTCCTGCTTTAAAACACCCGGAGTAGTTTTTGCTATCTCCGGGTTTTTGTGTTTTCACGAAAAACGGACTCTAACCAGAAGAAGACGTACAATAGCATCAACTTCACAACTAATTTAGCTAGTATATGTAGGGTCTTTTCCGAGTGCCTCACACTTTACACTAAATTACACCCTGATGACAAGATGTGCGCACAGAGACGTTTTTCTTGAAGTCGCAAAACCCTCTTGATTACAAACGACTAGTAATCAGCTAACCATCTCGAGTTGGAGTGCTCATGCCTTACTCGTATACTGAACGTAAACGTATTCGTAAGAGCTTCGCTAAGCGCGAAGACATTCAAAAAGTACCAAACCTTCTAGGAACACAGCTCAATTCATATGATTTGTTTTTGCAGCAAAACGTTCACCATAGCCAACGCAAGGATGAAGGTCTACATGCCGCATTTACCGGTATTTTCCCCATTGAAAGCAATAATGGTTTCGCTCGTTTAGAGTTTGAAAGTTATCGCTTAGAAGCCCCTGTATTTGACGTAAAGGAATGTCAATTACGCGGTTTAACCTATTGTTCCCAGTTGTATGCCACGATCAATTTAGTAATTATGGATCGTGATGCGAGCAAGCCAACGGTTAAAGAAGTTAGAAAGCAAGAAGTATTCATGGGTGAAATCCCCTTAATGACTGACACCGGTTCATTTATTATTAATGGTACCGAGCGTGTTATCGTGTCTCAGTTACACCGTTCACCTGGTGTGTTCTTTGAGCATGACCGCGGTAAGAACCAAAGTTCCGGTAAGTTAATCTTCTCAGCGCGCGTTATTCCTTATCGTGGCTCATGGCTAGACTTTGAGTTCGATGCTAAGGACAATTTATTCTTCCGTATCGACCGTCGTCGTAAAATGCCGGTGACCACGTTGTTAAAAGCCATTGGCATGAGCTCAGAGCAAATTCTGGCTGAGTTCTTTGATTTCGATAAATTCGATCTCAAAGAAAGTGGCGCTTTAATGGATTTTATTCCTGAGCGTTGGCGCGGTGAAACGGCGCCATTCGACTTAGTCGATAAGGCGGGTAATGTCTTAGTTGAGGCAGATAAGCGTATTACTGTTAGACATCTACGCCAGTTTGCGGACGCCAATATGGACGAGATTTTGGTCAATGATGAGTTTTTAGTTGGTCGTTTCTTGGCTAAAAATATCATTGATCCCGAAACAGGTGAGGTCTTAGCCGAGGCTAATGCTGAAATCTCTGAATCTTTACTCACTGCCTTACGTGCGGCTGGTATCAAAGTGCTTGAGACCCTGTATGTCAACGAATTGGAAAAGGGTCCTTATATCTCTACCACGTTGAGTACTGATGACACGTTGGATGCCAATGCGGCGCGAATTGCGATTTATCGTATGATGCGTCCAGGTGAGCCACCAACCGAAGAGGCGGTTGAGGCCCTATTTGAGCGCTTATTCTATAGCGAAGATAGCTATGATTTATCACGCGTCGGTCGTATGAAGGTAAATAGCCGCCTCCATGGCATTGATAGTGCTGAGGGCGCCCTAACACTCACCGATGACGATATTTTACAAACCATTAAGATTCTCGTTGATTTACGTAATGGTAAAGGCGAGATTGATGATATTGACCACTTAGGTAATCGCCGCGTACGTTGCGTGGGTGAGTTGGCTGAAAATCAGTTCCGCGCTGGTTTAGTGCGGGTTGAGCGTGCGGTTAAGGAACGTTTGGGTTCGGCAGAATCTGACAACTTGATGCCAAATGACCTTATTAACTCTAAGCCTATCTCAGCGGCGGTTAAGGAGTTCTTTGGTTCTAACCAGTTGTCGCAGTTTATGGATCAGACCAACCCCTTATCGGAAATTACCCATAAGCGCCGTGTGTCTGCTTTAGGTCAGGGTGGTTTAACCCGTGAACGTGCTGGTTTTGAGGTGCGTGACGTACATCCTACGCACTATGGCCGCGTATGTCCGATTGAGACGCCTGAAGGTCCTAACATTGGTCTAATCAACTCGATGGCATTGTATGCCCGTTTAAATAACTTCGGTTTTTTAGAAACACCCTATCGTAAGGTTGAAAACTGCCGCGTAACAGACGAAATCGAGTATTTATCTGCGATTAAAGAGTCTAATTACGTGATCGCGCAGGCAAACGCTGAGTTAGATGAAGACGGTAAGTTTATTGATGATCTGATTGCGTGTCGCGAAAACGGTGAAACCATTATGACGGCGCCGGAAAATGTCCAGTATATGGACGTGGCACCATCACAAATTGTGTCCGTTGCTGCTTCATTAATTCCTTTCTTAGAGCATGATGATGCGAACCGTGCCTTGATGGGTGCTAACATGCAGCGTCAGGCAGTGCCTTGCCTGAAGCCTGAGAAGCCTTTGGTGGGTACGGGTCTTGAGCGTATTGTGGCGCTTGACTCCGGTACTACGGTACAAGCTAAACGTGGTGGTGTGGTTGATCACGTGGATGCACAGCGTATCGTGATTCGTGTGCATGACGAGGAGGCGCAAGCCGGTGAGGTTGGGGTGGATATTTACAATCTCACAAAATACACGCGTTCGAACCAAAATACCAATATCAACCAGCGCACTACGGTTAAACGCGGTGATGTGGTTGCGGCCGGTGATGTATTGGCAGATGGTGCCTCAACTGACTTAGGTGAATTAGCCCTAGGTCAAAATATGTTGATCGCCTTTATGCCATGGCACGGTTACAACTTTGAGGACTCGATCTTAATTTCTGAAAAGGTTGTTTCTGAAGATCGTTATACCTCCATCCATATTGAGGAATTGACGGTAGTGGCTCGTCAAACCAAGCTAGGTGATGAGTCGATTACACGCGATATTTCTAATGTGCCTGAAGTGCAGTTAAACCGTTTAGATGACTCCGGTATGATTCATATCGGTGCCGAGGTTCGTGCCGATGATATTCTGGTTGGTAAGGTAACGCCTAAATCAGAAACGCCGTTAACGCCTGAAGAGCGTTTATTACGTCAGATTTTTGGTGAAAAAGCCGCTGATGTTAAGGATACCTCTTTGCGTGTACCTTCCGGTATGAATGGTACGGTGATTGATGTACAGGTATTGACAGCCAAAGGTGAAAAGCCGGATGCACGTGCACAATCCATTATTGACGCAGAATTAGAGCGTTATCGTATTGACTTAGATGACCGTTTCCGTATTACACAAAATGATATTTTTGACCGTCTACAAAAAATCTTAGTGGGTCAGGTGGTTAATGGCGGTCCGCAAGGTCTTAAAAAAGGTAGCGCACTAAGCGCAGATTACTTAGAAAATCTGGATCCTAATTTCTGGTTTGATATTCGCTTAGCAGATGAGGATACCCAAGCCACGCTTGAACACGCCAAAGAGTCACTAGACTTTGAACGCGCTGAAATCGAGCGTATGTACGATGAGAAGCGTAAGAAATTAACTCAGGGTGATGAGTTACCGCCGGGCGTCTTGAAGATGGTTAAGGTGTACTTAGCGGTTAAGCGTCGTTTACAGCCTGGTGATAAGATGGCCGGTCGTCACGGTAACAAGGGTGTGGTTTCTCACATCGTACCGGTAGAAGATATGCCGTATATGGCGGATGGTACGCCGGTTGATATTGTACTAAACCCGCTTGGTGTGCCTTCACGTATGAATATCGGACAGATTCTTGAGGTGCATTTAGGTTGGGCAGCCAAGGGTATCGGTCAGCGTATTGATGAAATGCTTGCCGGTGAGCGTAGCAAGCAGGTGAGCGATATTCGCGCCTATCTTGAAAAGGTCTATAACGACGTTGGTAGAAAGGAAAAATTAGATAGCTTGTCCGATGAGGAAGTTATCGAAATGGCGCACAATCTACGTGACGGTCTACCGTTAGCAACACCGGTGTTTGACGGTGCGGTTGAGGCGGAAATTCAGCATATGCTGAAGCTAGCCTATCCGGATGAGATTAAAGAGCGTTTAGGCCTGACTGAAACACGTACACAAGTGAATCTGATTGACGGTCGTACAGGTGAGCCATTTGATCGTCCAGTCACGGTAGGCTATATGCACTATCTGAAACTGCATCACTTAGTGGATGATAAGATGCACGCCCGTTCTATTGGTCCATACTCACTGGTGACTCAGCAGCCATTAGGTGGTAAGGCGCAGTTCGGTGGTCAGCGTTTCGGTGAGATGGAGGTGTGGGCACTTGAAGCTTACGGCGCTGCCTATACGCTACAAGAAATGTTAACCGTTAAGTCGGATGATATTGCAGGTCGTACGAAGGTTCACGAAAACATCGTCAAGGGCGAGCATTCAATTGATGCGGGTATGCCTGAGTCCTTCAACGTCTTGGTTAAAGAAATTCGATCACTGGCTCTCAATATGGAGCTGGAGGGTAAAAAATAATGAATGGTTTATTAAGTCTATATAAGCAAATTGCCCCTGATGAGCAGTTTGATGCAATTAAAATTGGTATCGCTTCACCGGAAAAGATCCGTTCGTGGTCTTACGGTGAGGTGCGTAAGGCTGAAACCATCAACTACCGCACCATTAAGCCGGAGCGTGACGGTCTGTTTTGTGCCAAGATTTTCGGCCCGACCAAAGACTATGAGTGTTTGTGCGGTAAGTATAAGCGCTTAAAGCATCGCGGCATTATTTGTGAAAAGTGTGGCGTGGAAGTAACTGCGGCCAAAGTACGTCGTGAGCGTATGGGGCATATTGAACTAGCCAGTCCCGTTGCCCATATTTGGTTCTTAAAAAGCCTGCCTTCTCGTTTAGGTATGGTGCTTGATATGACCTTGCGTGATATTGAGCGCGTCTTATACTTTGAGGCCATGTGCGTGATTGAGCCAGGCATGACGCCGTTACAGCGCGGTCAAATCATGACCGAAGAGGAGTACAACAATAAGGTCGATGAGTACGGTGATGAGTTCGTTGCGCTGATGGGCGCTGAGGCCATCCGCGAGTTATTGCGTACGCTAGATATCGATAAAGAAGCGGAAACCTTACGCGAAGAGCTTAAAATAACGACCTCTGAAGCTAAGCTTAAGAAAATTTCCAAACGTCTTAAAGTGGTTGAGGGCTTCCAAAAATCGGGGATTAAGCCTGAGTGGATGATTCTTGAGGTGTTACCTGTGCTGCCACCGGATTTACGTCCTTTGGTACCGCTTGATGGTGGCCGTTTCGCGACTTCGGATCTGAACGATTTATACCGTCGCGTCATCAACCGTAATAACCGTTTGAAGCGTCTGATTGAGTCTTATGCGCCTGATATTATCGTACGCAATGAAAAGCGTATGTTGCAGGAAGCGGTTGACTCGTTGATGGATAATGGTCGTCGCGGTAAGGCCATGACGGGTCAGAATAAGCGTCAATTAAAGTCACTTGCCGATATGATTAAGGGTAAGGGCGGTCGCTTCCGTCAGAACCTGTTAGGTAAGCGTGTGGATTACTCCGGTCGTTCGGTGATTGTGGTCGGTCCGCAGCTTAAACTACATCAATGTGGTTTACCGAAATTGATGGCCTTAGAGCTCTTTAAGCCATTTATTTTCCACCGTTTAGTGGCGATGGATTTAGTGGCAACGACAAAAGCAGCCAAGCGCTTAGTGGAGGCTCAAGAGCCGGTCGTTTGGGATATTCTTGAGGAAGTGATTCGTGAGCACCCGGTACTATTAAACCGTGCGCCAACGCTGCACCGTCTTGGTATCCAGGCCTTTGAACCGGTACTGATTGAGGGTAAAGCGATTCAATTGCACCCGCTAGTGTGTGCGGCCTTTAACGCGGACTTTGACGGTGACCAAATGGCGGTACACGTGCCCTTATCGATTGAGGCACAGGTAGAATCGCGTACCTTGATGTTAGCGTCTAATAACATCTTATTCCCAGCCAGTGGTGAGCCTTCGATCGTACCTTCTCAAGATATTGTTTTAGGTCTTTACTACACCACTCGTTCACGTATTAACGGTAAGGGTGAGGGTAGCTTCTTTGCTGACCTGAATGAATTGCATCGTGCCTACAATACCGGTGCGGTTGAATTACAAAGCCGTATTACGGTGCGCTTAAATGAGTGGGTTAAGGATGCAAACGGTGAGTTCCAGCCGCAATTAAAACGTGTTGAAACTACGGTTGGTCGTGCTTTGCTGTCTGAAATTTTACCTAAGGGTCTGCCGTTTAGTGTTATCGACAAAGCGCTGACTAAAAAGGAAATTTCTAATTTGGTGAGCCAAGCTTATCGTCGTTGTGGTCTGCGAGAAACCGTTATTTTTGCCGATAAACTGATGCAGTCCGGTTTCAGTTTAGCGACTAAAGCGGGTATCTCCATTGCAGTGGACGATATGCTAGTGCCTGCTGCTAAAGTCGATATCTTGGCGCAAGCCTCTGAAGAGGTTAAAGCCATTGATAAACAGCACTCTTCTGGTTTGGTAACAACCCAAGAGCGTTATAACAACGTGGTTGATATTTGGGGTAAAGCCACTGAGCGCGTCACGAAGGTGATGATGGAGCAATTAGCCACTGAAAAAGTGCTGAATCGCTTTGATGAAGAGGTGGACCAAGAGTCATTTAACTCCATTTATATGATGGCTGACTCCGGTGCTCGAGGTTCGGCTACGCAGATTCGTCAGTTAGCGGGTATGCGAGGCTTGATGGCTAAGCCGGACGGTTCAATTATTGAAACGCCGATTACTGCAAACTTCCGTGAGGGTCTGAACGTACTTCAGTACTTTATTTCAACCCACGGTGCGCGTAAGGGTCTGGCCGATACAGCGTTAAAAACTGCGAACTCAGGTTACTTAACTCGTCGTCTTGTTGACGTGACTCAAGACTTGGTGATTATTGAGGACGATTGTGGTACCACCAATGGCTATATGATCAAAGCCAAGGTTGAGGGCGGTGAAATTATCGAGCCTCTACGCGATCGCGTCTTAGGTCGTGTCGCTGCCGCTGATATTATTAATCCGGATACGCAAGAGACAGTGATCACAGCTGGCACCATGCTAGATGAGGATGCGGTTGAGTTAATTGATAAACTCGGCATTGACGAGGTTAAGATTCGCACGCCATTGACATGTGAAACACGTCATGGTTTATGTGCTCAATGTTATGGTCGCGATTTAGGTCGCGGTACACTAGTGAACCGTGGTGAGGCAGTGGGTGTGATTGCTGCTCAATCTATCGGTGAGCCGGGTACTCAGTTAACCATGCGTACCTTCCACATCGGTGGTGCGGCCTCACGTACTGCTAGCGTGTCTAGCGTTGAGACGAAGTCTAACGGTAAGGTGGCTTTCTTGGCCTCGATGCGTTATGTGACCAACAGTAAAGGCGAACGTATTGCGATCTCTAATAACGGTGAGCTATTAATTGTTGATCCGACAACTGAGCGTGAACGTGAGCGTCATCGTGTACCTTATGGTGCGACGGTGATGGTTGGTGACGGTGATGAGGTAAAAGCGGGCGCTAAATTAGCCACTTGGGATCCATTAACTCGTCCGATTGTGTCTGAGTATGCGGGTCAGGTGAAATTCGATAATATCGAAGAGGGCGTGAACGTAGCCCAGCAAACCGACGAAGTGACCGGTTTATCGACCTTAGTCGTGATTACACCTAAGCGTGCTACACGTGCCAATGTACGTCCGCAGATCAAGATGTTGGATGAGAAAGGTGAGGAGCTTAAAATCCTCGGTCCAAACAATACCAGCCATAGCGTAGCGATTAGCTTCCCGGTCGGTGCCTTGATTCGAGTACGTGATGGCCAGGAGATCGGTGTGGGTGAGATCGTGGCTCGTATCCCTGTGGATTCTCAGAAAACCCGTGATATTACCGGGGGTCTACCACGTGTGGTTGAGCTATTTGAAGCCCGTTCACCTAAGGATGCCGGTATTCTTGCTGATGTTTCCGGGGTGGTTTCCTTTGGTAAGGACACTAAAGGTAAGCAGCGTTTAGTGATTACTGATACCGATGGTCAGCCGCATGAATTCTTGATTCCTAAGGAAAAGCATATTCAGGTACAAAATGGTCGTGTGGTTCACCAAGGTGAGTTAATTGTTGACGGTCCTGCTGATCCGCATGATATTCTGCGCCTCAAAGGTATTGAGATGCTTGCTCAGTACATTATTGATGAGGTACAAGAGGTTTACCGCTTACAGGGTGTGAAGATCAACGATAAGCATATTGAAGTGATTGTGCGTCAGATGCTACGTCGTGTGGTGGTTGAGGATGCTGGGGATACTAGCTTTATTCCGGGTGAACAGGTGGAGCGTTCTGCCTTACTTGATGAAAACGATCGGGTTCAGGCTGAGGGCGGTCAACCGGCGACTTATCAGAATATCCTCTTGGGTATTACCAAAGCGTCACTCTCGACAGACTCCTTCATCTCTGCCGCTTCCTTCCAGGAAACAACCCGCGTACTAACTGAAGCTGCGGTGATGGGTAAACGTGATGAGCTACGTGGTCTAAAAGAAAACGTGATTGTGGGTCGCTTGATCCCTGCCGGTACTGGTTTAGCTTATCACTTAGCACGTCATCAGAAGATCGACAGTCGTAGTAGCTTCGAGCACAGCAGTTCTACTGAACAAGAAAACCCCTTTATTGAGCCGGTTTCTCTTGAAAGTGCTTTAGGTGCAACTGCAGAAGCAGTGACGACTGAGCTAGATAGCAGCAAAGAGTCAGGCCCTACTGAAGAGTAAGCTGACAAGCCATACCCTAGCTGTGAAGACTATTCTTAGATAGCCAGTAGCAGTTGGGTTCATTTATAAAAATAGCCGTTATATATAATATAACGGCTATTTTTAGATCAGGCTGCACTGTTTGTTGTGGATTTTAAATCTGCCAAATGATAATATTATCAATGGCTTAAGTGAATAATTGTAAGCGTCCGGTGAACACATGTATTCATTCCT
>NZ_KV793568.1:62075-145152 GCF_001808505.1 Oligella sp. HMSC09E12 | reverse complement strand
CCCTGAAAGCTAACGCTCTCAGGGGTTTTTGCTGCGCGCTATTTAACAAGGCTTATGCAGGATTCAGTGCGGGCTTAGTTGTCTGCTGCTTTAGCGGCTGGCAAAATCTCAAATAAGACTTCTTTAGGACGACATAACCGCGTCCCTGCCTCAGTGACGACCACGGGGCGATTCATCAAAATAGGCTCTTTAACCATCCAATCAAGCAGCTCCTCATCGCTCCATTTTGCATTACCCAGATCATTTTCTTGGTAAAGACTTTCTTTTTGGCGCATAAAATCACGTATCGCAAGACCTGAATCAGCCACGAGTTTGGCTAATTGCTCTTTGCTTGGTGGTGTTTTTAAATACTCAATGACTTCAAGCTCTGCGGTGTTCGCATTAATCAGTGCTAAGACATTGCGTGAGGTGCCACAGCGTGGATTGTGGTAAATCGTGACTTTGCTCATAAAAATTCCTTACTAGTTAAATGATTCTAAGTGATGCTAACACAGACAGTGGGATGATATGCTGATCAGTTCGTTTTGCTATCGCCTTATCAGCCCCTATCTTATGGCTACGCTAAGTTTAGGGAGCAAATACATAGGGCTGCTATGACCCGTGTTCATGACTGCCGCACACCTCAACCGTACAGGCGCACGTGGAGTAAAGCGCTAGCGAGCACTGACGCAATACAACAAATCAAGGCAGGGCACGATACGTCGTTCGAATGAAAATAGTGTCTTTTTTGAGGGATAGCAAAGGGCTAAGTCCTTGCTTAGCCCTCAAGCCACAACTAAGTTAGCTGTAATGAGCCCTTACTGGCCATGAGTAGATCCACCACATCCGGTGCCGTGATAACTTCATACTCGGGCTGCACGTCATCTAGCTGAATCCCTTGATGAATAATGCATGATTTACAACCCACAATCTGTCCGCCAAGCTCGATAAATTCCTGCATTAAAGTAGCTAAAGCGGCAAAGGGCTCACCAATGTGAATGCCGTCAGCGGCACCGGCTTTGGCGTAGTGAGAGGCATCCCCCATTAAGATCACGGTGCAACTATGTCCCTTTTTAAGGGCAGCGAGCGACATGGTAAAAGCGATTGTGGCTTTATTCGGTTTATCGGGACCATCAAAAACAGTACTAACGAAATCTGTATTGCGCATTGTATTTCCTCACGTAGAATCTTTTTACTTAAGTCGAATGGTTGCGTTACTCAGACCTTGATTTAGAAGGCAAGCGTAGTCGCAACTCATTATAAAGGTGAAACGCCGTCGTGCGTCAATGTAATGGCTGATATTTGATGTCGATGAGATTTTCTCAAACCCTGTACATGCCACCTCCGCTCGTGTTGTTTGAAACTTAAAAAGCTGAAACGGGATTAGTTGCTTTTGTGCAGTGAAATGTCGTCTACAATCAGGGCAATCTTATTTATCTGATGTGTAAAATAATTGTAAGAATGATATCAAAATATTAACAGCGAAGGCGATATTTGACCAGCTGGCTTCGCTTGACATGTGTAGTTTGGGCAACAACGCTAAGGGCAATTTGCAATCTCAAGGTAAACTCTAGTTTTATGTGGCTTTGATTTAAGAGAGGATTGCTTATGTTTCAATCTTTATCCTCCACCCGATGTATTTAAGTAATGAAGCAGACCCTAGATTCACTGAGTTTTAAAAAATACCCTTCCACAACGGCATTGCAGTGCTTTGAGTCATCTGCTCGATATTTGAGTTTTACTAAGGCAGCACAGGAGCTGAATATGACACAAAGTGCGGTGAGTAAGCAGGTGTCGCAGCTGGAGGAAATGATCAATACACCACTGTTTTATCGAGCTGCACAACGTATTTTTTTAACACCTGCCGGTAAAAGGTACTACCTTGAGATTTTAGATGTTTTAAAGCATATTGAAGCGGCTACCATCTCCTTGATGTCAACCGCCGACAACGTAGAAACGCTAAAAATAACGTCTCATCCTACCTTTTGTGCACGCTGGTTGGTGCCAGCGATGCTTGGATTTAATCAAGCCTATCCTTTAATTTCTGTTGAAATAAAAGAGCAAGTGGGTCCTTTTTTCTCTGAAGAGCATGATGTCGATATCGCTTTTTTATATGGTAGCGGTGTGTGGGCTGGCATGCACTCAATTAAGTTATTCGATGAGCACTGTGTGGCAGTCTGCTCACCAGCCTATTTAGAAAAAATAAGCTCAGCCGGTCTGGGGGTGAATGATGTGACCTTGCTGCATCTGATCTCTAGACCTAGCGCTTGGCATGATTACTTTAAGCAGCAATCAATTAGTATTGAAAATAACTTTAATGGTCCTCGCTTTGATACCTTTTATGCCATCATCTCCGCAGCATTAATGGGCTATGGAGTCGCACTCGTTCCTCAGCGGCTAGTGGAACCTGAAATGTTGAGTGGTCAATTAGTCAAAGTGTGGGATTACATCGCTAAGGGTAATGGTTCCTACTATATGTCATATCCTTTATCTTTAGATAATAGTTATCGGGTCAAGGCGATGTTGAACTGGATTACTAAGTACCTAGAACAACATGCTGAGATGGATAGACCTTAGTCGCTAAGTATTTAAATGCGCATAGCCATAGCAAAAGGAATGCATGGCTAACTTTTATTCGTTTGTCTATGTAGGCTACATCTGTTCAAATGAAGCAAGATGATTTAGAGGATCTAAGAACGGATATGACGAATTTATATAATGTGGTAGATGCCTTTACCATGGTGCACCCGATTACCCTTATCAAGGGTAAAAATGCCATTGTGTGGGATGATCAAAACAAGGCGTACATTGACTTTGTTGGTGGTATTGGAGTGTTAAACTTTGGCCATTGTCATCCAAGCATTGTGGCGGCGATCCAAAAGCAAGCCGAGCATTTAATTCATTATGCCTACAATGCGGCGGGTCATCAGGCCTATCAACGCTTAATGCCACGTCTCTGTGAAGTGATACCCATCAGCGGTGGGTTGTCGGGTATGCTGACTAATAGCGGCGCTGAAGCGACGGAAAATGCGCTTAAAATTGCGCGCATGAGAACGGGTCGAGTGGGGGTCATTGCCTTTGATGGGGGTTTTCATGGCCGCACCCTGGCCTCTGTTAACTTAAATGGCAAGGTGGCACCCTATAAAACTGCCTTAGGTCCTTTGCCCGGTAGCGTCCATCATATTCCTTTTCCAAGTCCAGATAATGATATCCCTGATGAGCAGTCGATAGCAGCATTAGACCGCTTGATGACGGTTGAAACGGATATCAACAATATTGGTGCCATCATTGTGGAGCCAGTACAAGGTGAGGGTGGATTCCAAGTGCTGTCCAAAACCTTTGCCAAGTATTTGCGCTCTTTCTGTGATGAGCATGGTATCTTGCTGATAATGGACGAAATTCAATCTGGCTTTGGTAGAACTGGGACACCGTTTGCATTTACTCATTTAGGGATAGAGCCGGATCTTATACTATTGGGTAAAAGTATTGCCGGCGGTCTCCCCTTGGGGGCGGTCATTGGCAAGGACTCGATCATCAATGGACTGCCTAAGGGTAGTTTAGGCGGAACCTACTCGGGTAACCCTGTCGCATGCGCCGCCGCTAATGCCACGCTTGATATCATGGCAGAAGGGCAGGTCTGGTTGTCAGCACAAGCATACGAGCAGAGCTTGCTAACTCGCTTTGCGCGTTGGCAGTCTGAGGGGTTGTCTAACTGGTTGTGCAAAATAACAGGCATTGGTGCCATGCGTGGTATTGAATTGCGCCATCCCGAACAGGGTACTGCGCCAGAAATTATGACTCAGGTACTGTCAAGGGCGCGTGAAAAAGGCTTGTTACTGATGCCTAGTGGTAAGGATCGTCATATTATCCGCTTATTACCGCCTTTAACCATTGAGCCAGAGACTTTGGAAGCAGGCTTGGATATTTTAGAACACGTGCTCAGCACCCTCGCTGAGTAAAATTTTTATAAGAGACTACATAATCTATCGAGTATTGAGGTAATTCAGGATGAATGAGAAAAATTTCATGAGCAGCGATGATATTCGACTCAAGTTTTCACAGGCGATGTCGGCGATGTACCAAAAGGAGGTGCCACTGTATACCGATTTAATTGAATTGGTAGACGACGTGAATGAACTCGTGATGCAGCAGCAACCAGACATTAAGCAGCAGCTAATTAACACGGGTGAGCTTGAGCGTCTTGCTGCGGAAAGACATGGTGCGATACGGGTTGGTACGGCACAAGAATTAAATACGATGAGACGTTTATTTGCCGTGATGGGCATGCATCCAGTGGGTTACTATGATTTAACGCCCGCCGGCGTGCCGGTGCATTCTACCGCGTTTCGTGCATTGAGTACAGAGTCCTTAAATATCAGTCCCTTTAGAGTCTTTACTTCGTTATTACGCTTGGAGCTGATTGAGGATGAGGCTTTACGCAATCAGGCCAAGCAAGCATTAGCTAAGCGGAATATTTTTACAGATAGAGTAGTTGAGTTAATCGAATGCTTTGAGGAGCAAGGTGGCCTTAGCCAAGAGCAGGGTGAAGAGTTTGTGCTTGAAGCCTTAGAAACGTTCCGCTGGCATGAGTCTTCACCTATTAGCAAGGAATTATACGATCAGCTATTAAGTCAGCATGGATTAATTGCGGATATTGTCGGTTTTAAAGGCCCTCATATTAATCACTTAACCCCCAGAACCTTAGATATTGATTTGGTTCAAAAGGGTATGAGTCAGCGCAATATTCCTCCTAAAGATATTATTGAGGGGCCACCGCGTCGTCAATGCCCCATCTTATTACGCCAGACCAGCTTTAAGGCGCTAGAAGAGGCGGTGAATTTCACGGGGGAAGAGGGCAGCACGGTGGCAGGGACTCATACGGCACGCTTTGGTGAAATTGAGCAACGCGGTGTGGCGCTTACGCCTAAAGGCCGAGTGCTTTATGATCAGTTGCTAAATGCTGCTCGAAGTCAGTTGGGCGCAACGCCAAATGCCACGAATGCGGATGAGTATTATCAATTGCTATCCCAGGCCTTTGAGGCGTTTCCGGATGACTATCACAGTATGCACGAGCAGGGACTCGCTTATTTCTATTATCAGGTAAATGAGGCTATGATAGACAAGGCGAGCTCACACCAAGCGATGGATGAGTTAATAAGCAATGGTGTATTACGCATTGAACCCATTGTCTATGAGGACTTTTTGCCCGTCAGTGCTGCCGGCATCTTTCATTCCAATTTAAAAGATGCCCAACAAGGGGGTTATCGTGAGAGCTCGAATCAAGATGATTTTGAAAAAGCGCTGGGTGCGCCGGTTCATGATGAACTTGAGTTGTATCGTATGATGCAAGAAAGGAGTAAGGAATACTGTATTGAGTATTTGAAAAAGCAAGCTAGCAAGTAGTTGAGCTCAAAACGTATTCATTCTCAAGCATTATCACAGTCTAGGAAGCAACCTTTCTTTAAAAAATCAGCAGGGTTGCTTCTGTGTTTTTAGGGTATATACATGTCAAAAGATAAATTAGTTGTGACCAAGGTTGAAAGCGTGACTCAAGTCCTTCAAGCCTTGCAGCAGAACCATGGCTTTGATGAGAGTCAAATCAAGACTGATGAGGCTAGCCTCAAGCATTGGGGTAGGGACTGGACCGTACATTTCGAGCCCGCGCCTGCAGCGATTGTTTTTCCTAAATCGACTGAGCAAGTTCAGGCGGTAATTAAGTTGGCCAATGAACATCAGCTCGTGCTTACTCCAAGTGGTGGTCGCACCGGCTTATCAGCCGGGGCAGTCGCCAGCAATGGTGAAATCGTTATCAGCATGGACAAAATGAACAAAATCGGTCGTTTTTTTGCTGCTGACCGAATGGTTGAAGTCGAGGCAGGAGTAATTACCGAACAACTACAGCAATTTGCTGAGGAGAAGGGGCTTTACTATCCGGTCGATTTTGCATCGGCAGGGTCTAGCCAAATAGGCGGTAATATTGGCACGAATGCGGGTGGCATTAAGGTCATTCGTTATGGTTTGACCCGTAACTGGGTCTTAGGCTTGACAGTGGTCACGGGCAAAGGTGATATTCTCGAACTTAATCGCGGCATGATTAAAAATGCGACCGGTTATGATTTACGTCATCTATTTATCGGTGCGGAGGGTACCCTAGGCATCGTCACTAAGGCACAAATTAAACTAGAACGGGCACCACAGAATCTTACTGTGATGGTATTTGGTTTGGAGGAGTTTGATCATGTGATGCATGTCTTATCAGCTTTCCAATCGCAACTTGATTTAACCGCCTTTGAGTTTTTTGATAAGGTTGCGCTTGATAAGCTGATGGCCACTGGCAATGTGCAGCGTCCCTTTGAAACGTCTAGCAATTACTATGCCTTATTAGAGTTTGAGGCGCCCTATGAGCCGATAATGGATAAGGCCATGGCTTTGTTTGAGCAGTGTATGGAAAATGGCTGGGTGGTGGATGGTGTCATGAGTCAAAGCCTAGCTCAAGCCGCTGAGCTCTGGAAATTGCGCGAGAATATTTCAGAAACCATCTCAGTCTTTACACCGTATAAAAATGATGTCTCTGTTTTAATTAGCTACGTGCCTGAATTTATTAAAGAGATTGAATCCGTGATAAATGCGAACTATCCTAACTTTGAAACATGCTGGTACGGTCATATTGGCGACGGTAACTTGCATCTTAATATTTTAAAGCCCGAGGATTTATCTAAAGACGAGTTTTTTGAAAAATGTCGCACGGTCAATGATTTGGTGTTTGCTACCGTACAGAAATACGGTGGTTCGGTGTCTGCCGAGCATGGCGTGGGTATGACCAAAAAGCCTTACTTAGAATACAGTCGTAGCCATTGCGAAATTGAATATTTAAAAGCCCTTAAGGAGGTATTTGATCCAAACGGCATTATGAATCGTGGCAAGATTTTTGATTAGCAAAATATCAAGTGGCTCGTTGCGCTTTTGGTCTAAATAAGGTTGGTCAATGGGTTCAACGAGCGTCGATCAAACTGAACGTCATCAGCGGCAATCTCAGGAGCAAATTTAGGCTGTTGATGTTTAATTGCTAAATCTCGCGATATCAGTCGCTTAGGACCCACTAGCTTGGCTTTGCTCTAGTGGGTTTTTTGTTGGTCGGTTGGGCTATCGTAAAAACTTAAAAGTTAAAAGGACTGAGTCCTGTAGAATACAGCAATCAGTCCCATATCTAACTAAACTAAGCACCCAACTTGAAGGGCTCAGCTCCCTATACTGTCGAGCTCCGTTGACGGGGCATCGTCTGGCGATTAGAAAGGTCCATAATCAGTGAGGGTGGCATAGCCTACCGCAATCACCCCGACCACAATCCACATCAGCAGTAGCGGGAAGGCGAAGCGTACCCAATCTATCCACTTAACCTTGGCAACGGCTAATACCGCCATGAGTACGCCCGAGGTTGGTGTAATGATATTGGTAAAACCATCACCCAACATAAAGGCAAGTGCACCTGTTTGGCGTGTAATGCCTAAGATATCTACGATGGGCACCATAATCGGCATCACAATGGCGGCTTGACCTGAGCCCGAGGTGACTAGTAGGTTGAATAGCATATTAAAGACAAAAAGCAGCTGCGCACCAAGGAATTGTGAAGTGGCCTCTAGTGGAACCAATGCAGCATACACAATGGTATCCATGACATTGCCCTCAGAGAGTACAACAATAATAGCGCGAGCTAAACCCACTACCAAAGCGCCATACACTAGGGATTGAGCGCCTTTGATAAATCGACGGATGAATTCATTGGGTGAAATACGTGCAATCAAGGCAATGACTACGCCCATCATTAAGAAGATGGCGACTAAATCATTCACGCCCCAACGGTATTCAAAGGCACCCCAGATGAAGAAACCAATAAAGGCAATAAAAGTGAAGAAAACGAGTTTATGCGTTAAGGTAAAGTTCGTGTCTAATTGCAATTTCTCTGCTTCTGCTACGAGCTCTGGATCACCTTCTTCGCCAAATGGGAATGCGCCCATCTTAGAAAGCTCAGGTGATTTTTTGATTTTAGCGGCATAACGTGTGGTGTAAATAATCACAATACTTATTAAGGCGATAAAGATAACAACACGTAAAGGCATACCAGAAAAGAGCGGTAGCTCGGCAATGGTTTGTGCCAAACCTAAAATGGTTGGATCGAAAATCCCTGCGATCATACCTGCGTAGTAGCCGAGATAGATGGTCGCTACCCCTGTAATGGCATCAAGCTTTAGTGAGCGTGCTAAGGTGATACCAATGGGTATAAAGGCAATCACCACATTCGCTGACAAACCCATTGAGGCTAACACACCAAATAGGCCCGCCACTGAGGCAATTAATAAACGATCATTGCCTTTGGTCTTAATAATTAATTGGTTAATACCAGCATTGATTGCGCCCGTTGACTCAATCACATGGACAATACCACCAATAATTAAGATTAAAAAGATAATACTGGCGGTTTGAATCATCCCTAGCTGGATGCTTTTAAAAATAAATAAGAGATTGGCTGGATTTGCCTCAGTCAGAGCATAACTATTAGGTACAACACGCGTGATTTTATCCACCACCTCGCGCTCATAGCTACCAGCAGGAATTATATAGGTCGCAATCGCAGCCAAGACTAAGATGGCGAAGATGATGATAAAAGCATCCGGCATAGCCATCTTCAGCGATTTTTTAGTTTTGTGTTCAGTCATTGTGGGACTCCTTCCTAAAACTTTGCACTTAGATTTTGTAGGTATCCAAAATCATTTGATAAAGAACCTTGGCACCATTGATCAATGCGTCATGATTAAAACGCATGTTTGGGTGATGTAAGCCAGGCTCTAGATCACAGCCTAAGCCGATCATCGTGGCCTTCAATGCGGGCTTTTTAACGGTGTAATAATGGAAGTCATCGCCACCTGGTGTGACGATAGGCTTTTCTAGGCCTTCTTCACCAAGCTGTTTAATGATGGCAGCCTCAGCAATGGCGATAGCCTCATCATTCGTTACTGCCGCCACAATGCCACTCTCCTTAGTGAGGGAAATGTCCACGTTGTAGAGCGTTTTGATGCTGTCGACAATGTTTTTGACCTTGTTCACTAAGATTTCCATGGTGTCATTGTTTTGAGCACGTAAATCCAGTGTGAAGGTGGCGCTTCCAGGAATGATGTTGCCACTTCTACCGCCTGCTTGGAATTGTGTCATTTTGGCAGAGTGAGGAATTCTAGGATCAATATGAATATTGCTAACTAGTTGCAATATTTCACTACCAATCTCGATAGCGTTTTTATTGAGATGAGGTCTAGCCGCGTGCGCATCATCGCCCTTAATTGCATAAATGAGACGGCGTGTAGCCCCATGAATAATCACTGGTGATGCGCGTCCCATCACGGTTTCTGCGATGGGACGTAGATGTAAGCCATAAAAATACTCCACATCATCAATCACTCCTTTTTCAACCATTTTCAAGGCGCCTGCACCGACTTCTTCTGCGGGTTGAAAAACTACTTTTAAAGCAACCTTATCCTTAAGCTCAGGTCTTGTCTGTAATAGCCATAGAGCACCTAGGGCAATCGACATGTGCGCATCATGACCACAAGAGTGATTGGCTTTAAATTCTCCATCCACCTCTTGCCATAAGGCATCAATGTCGCCACGAATCGCAACCACAGGAAGACCAGCGTCAAAATTGCCATATTTACCAACTACACCAGTGCAGTCATCAAAAGTAATGGTTTCACAACCATGCTCTTCCAGCAGTTTTTTCAAATAATTGGTGGTTTCAACTTCCTCCCAGCTGAGTTCAGCATTGTCATGCAAATATTGGAAGGTTTGATGAATCTTTTTTTCTATATCCGCCGTCATAAGATAACTCCTTGGATAAATGATAAACAAAGGGATTGAACATAATATGTGATTATGCTGCCGACGACTCTAAGCGTCACCCTAAAACTGAAAATAGTCAGTGCGTCAAGAGGGTAGCATTTTATCGCCCACACAACCGTTAAGCACTATAACAGACTATAATTCTTATTTTCAATTTATCCGAGGATTGATTTTGACAGATTTAGCCAAACACAAGCTCTCCATGACCGTATTAATGACACCGGATATGGCAAATTTCTCCGGCAATGTGCATGGTGGCACGATTTTGAAGTTTCTCGATCAAGTAGCTTATGCGTGTGCCAGCCGCTATGCGGGTCAATATGTGGTGACGCTGTCGGTGGATCAGGTGATTTTTAGACAGCCCATCCATGTCGGCGAGCTAGTGACCTTTTTAGCCTCGGTCAACTATACCGGCCGCTCATCGATGGAGGTGGGTATTCGCGTGCTAGCGGAAAATATTCGCACGCGTGAGCAACGGCATGTCAATAGCTGCTTTTTCACAATGGTGGCAGTCGATGAACAGGGTAAGGCAATTCCTGTGCCGCCACTTGAGCCAAGCGATGATATTGAAATTTGTCGCTTTAACGCGGCGCAACGACGTCGCGAACTGCGTCGTGAGATGGAAGGGCGTCAGAGCGAGATTAAAACCCAAACTGAATTAGATTAATCCCTGAGTGAGCCGATCCCAAGCACTCGGCGCTGGTTTATTCGCTCGTGAGGAGCTGACTAAATGCCAATATCTAAGCAAACAAGTTCCCCGCACATGGCTTTGCCCTGTGGCATCATATGGGCTGGTTTATAAGCGCCAAAGGTGTAGCAGAGATCGGCTTTAAAGCTATCTTTGGCAATGGCACCGCTATCACAGTTTAAACCGCTTGGTACATCCAACGCGATGCGATAAGCCGTTGCTTGATTGGCCACAGCCATCACGCTCGCTACCGATGTCGGTAAATCACCGCTATATCCAGTGCCAAATACGCCGTCAATGATCCACGCCGTGCTATCGTTCATTACCTCAGTGCTGAACTCATCAATCGAGAGGTACTTGATAGTAGATAAATCCGCTAGTCGCTTTAGATTAAGCTCGGCTAGAGGTGATAAATCTTCACCTAAGACGAATAGTATCTTTACGCAAAGACCCGCTGTGGCAAGTGCGCGGGCAATCACAAGACCATCACCGCCGTTATTTCCCTTACCACACAGGATAAACACGCTGCCTGGGCGTGTTAATTTAGCAGCTGCGAGACGCGCTAATAGATCCTCTGCTGCAGCTTGACCGGCATTTTCCATCAGTTGCTCATAGCTCGTGCCGCGCTCGACCGCTTGTTTTTCTGCCTGGCGCATGGCGGCAGCGGTATAAATTCTCTTCATCGCTTTCAAAAACTCACCTCAACTTGATATTAAATAAACCGTTACTGCTATACTCAAGCATGGCACAGACCCTTAGCTTGACGGTTTGTAGCATGTATTTTTCGATTAACCCTTAGACCCAGGATATTGTATGACTAATTCAAATCTTACACCCTTAGAGCGTTTAAAGCAGAGTAGTGCGGCGGAGTGGCAGGAATATACTCAGCACGCCTTTGTCCGTCAGTTGGGGGCAGCAACACTCCCTGAAGAAGCGTTTAAGCATTATTTGAAGCAGGATTATTTGTTTTTAGTCCATTTTGCACGCGCATGGGGTCTTGCCGTTTATAAAAGCCGTAATCTACGTGAGTTACGCCAGAGTTATGCGAGTTTGATGGCCATTGTGGATGTTGAATTCGATCTACATATCGAGTATTGCGCTAAGTGGGGCATTACTGAAGCGGAGTTAGAGGTATTACCTGAGGGACGTGCCACCATGGCCTATACGCGCTATGTATTGGATGCCGGTAATCAGGGGAATTTACTGGATTTACACGTGGCCTTGGTGCCATGCCTGATCGGTTATGCGGAAATTGGTAAATGGCTAGAAGCGCAGGACTTTACCGTGATGGATGAGTCGAATCCTTATTTACCGTGGATAAAAATGTACATCAGCGACGAGTTCCAAGAGGCCGCTAAAGCTGAGATCGAGTGGTTGAATCAAGCCTTAGCAAGGGTTGATGAGGAGCGCTTTAAGGAGCTTGAAGCGATTTTCCGCGACGCCACCCGTTTGGAAATTGACTTCTGGCAAGCGGGGTTAGAGCTAAAGGTTTAGGCTTTAACTACTTGCTAGTTGGTCCAAAAGACGTGTCAAAATTGCCGAGCCGTAGTGCGGTGAGATTTCGTTGAGAAACTCATTAAAATCCAGCTCGGCCTTGGAGTCCGCTCGGTCGCTGATAATTCTGAAGATAGCAAAGGGGATTGCATATTCATAGCAAACCTGGGCGACTGCGGCTCCCTCCATTTCAACACAGAGCGTACTAGGCATTTGTTCTGCGATTTGATTTTGCTTTTCTAGCGCATTGACAAAGACATCCCCGCTACCTATCAAGCCTTGATGTACTTTAGGGATATCACGTTGGAAAAAGCGTGGCCGCTTATTGCCCTCAAAAGCAGTGGCAAAGTCCTGTGCTAAATAGTCGTTACAGGCCTTTGCGATTTTATCGTTGAGTGCCTCATCAGTATCAAAAAATGTCTTATTTAGTAAGGGTACACTGTACTTAGGGAAAAGGGGACTAGCGTCTAAATCGTACTGATACACGGAGCGAGCAATGACAATATCACCGACCTTGACATCAGCATGAATACCGCCTGCTAACCCGGTGAACAGCACGCTTTGAACCCCGAAGACATTAATCAAGGTGGTGACGGTGGCAGCGGCGGCGACTTTGCCGATACGGGAAAGCACAATCACATACTGTTGACCGTTGCGCTCGGCGAGGTGGTAGCGACGATCTGCCACGGTACGAATAGTCACCTGATGCTCCATGCTTTTTAAAATAGCAGCAATTTCTTGCTCTAAAGCGGCCATAATGCCAATGGGTGCTTGTTTTGGCTGTTCAGCGCTTAATAAAGAGGCTTGGGTGTCGGGCAGATTGGATTGATATGGCATGGTGTTGATAAATTCTTAAAACATAGCCTTGTATATTTACCATATCTGCCCAGGCTGATGGAGCGCTAACGATTGCTATCAGTGTTAATACTAGGCGTCGCTATCAGTGTTACAGTTTAAAACAATTGCGTTGATTGCGGCAGCTTTTGGCATGTAAAAGAACCGGTCAACGTGTTAAGCTTTTGATAGCTTTGCTGTTTTTAGCAGAGTTTTTTGCGTAATGATTTTTCAGTGAAAGCATTGCGATATTTTGAAAGGAGTTTCATGATGAAAAAAGTTTTATTTGCTGCCTTATGTGCCGCATTGATGAATAGCGCTTATGCTGCGGATGAAATTGTGGTTGATATGAAATTTGCAACCGACAAGGGACCGGGTGAGTCAGCAGGCACGGTCACCATCACGATGACAGAGTTTGGTGCTAAATTTACGCCTGATATTAAGGGTCTTGATGAAGCAGGTGTGCGAGGCTTTCATATTCATGCCAAGGGCTCGTGTGATGCGACTGAAAAAGACGGCAAGGTAGTGCCTGCGGGGGCGGCGGGTGGTCATTGGGACCCAGACAACACCAATGCGCATAAGGGACCTTGGGACACTACTGGTCATAAGGGGGATTTACCGGCCTTGTATGTTGCTGATGACGGTACGATCACTTATCCAGTGGTGGCGCCACGTATCACTGATTTAAATGAAATTAAAGGCTTATCAATGATGATTCATGTGGGCGGTGATAACTACAGTGATGATCCGTTACCACTGGGTGGTGGCGGGGGCCGTAACTTATGCGGCTTGATTAACTAACGCACTGATAGGTTAATTGTATAAAGCAAATCGCCGCAGCAGAGCTGCGGCGATTTGTTATCTAAAAAGAGCTCTAAATCAGTAGACTGCGTAATTTAGAGGGCTTTAGATTCGATGCTCATCAGGAGCGTCGACCAAACACGAATGACAAGACAGCAATAATTAAAAATACAAAGAATAGTATTTTGGCAATGCCGGCGGCGGTACCTGCAATGCCGCCAAAGCCTAAAACGGCTGCAATTAAGGCAATCACTAAAAACACAACGGCGTAATGAAGCATGAACTTCTCCTTTTTCTCTCTTATAAGCATGAAGTTTTACTTTAAAGTATTCAGCAGTTAGAGACTATTATTAATTTGAAATGAATCGGCAGATTTTGTAAGTACAATGGGGTTTATATAACTTTTATTGTGAATGTGTAAGCAGCAATTGCTGGTGTACGTAAGCGTAAGTTTGGTTAGGAGATGGTGGATTTTATGCTGAATAATGCTTTTTGTGAGCGCTTCGCTTTGACTCATCCGATCATACAAGCGCCCATGGCCGGTGTGTCTAATCCCGTGTTAGCGGCGAGCGTTAGAAGGGCGGGGGCTTTACCCTCTTTGGGGTGTGGGGCGATGAGTGCGAGTACGCTTGAGAAGACGATCCGTGAGTATATGGACTTGACAGGAGAAGATAAGCGTCCACTGCTCAATATTAATTTTTTTTCACATCAAGAGGCCTTGATTGATGAGCGCGCCAATCAGGCTTGGCTGCAACGATTAGCGCCTGTATTTGAAGGGTTTGCTGCTCAACCTCCAAGTCGACTTGAATTGATTTACCAAAGCTTGCAACAGGTAGAGGATGAGCGTCTCGAGGTAGTGTTAAAGGCCGCGCCGCAGATTGTTAGTTTTCATTTCGGTTTACCGTCGACTGCGGTATTAGCCAAACTGCGGGCACAAGGGGTAGCAATTTTTGCCACCGCCTGTGATTTGAATGATGCTAAGCAATTGGAAGCGGCAGGGGTGGATTATATTGTGGCTCAGGGCTATGAGGCAGGTGGTCATCGAGGTATTTTTGATGCGAACCACGAGCCGGTGATTGCTACCCTGGAGCTACTACAATTGCTCAAAAAAGAGTGCAGTACCCCAATCATTGCAGCCGGCGGGATAATGACTGGTCACGAAATCCGCACGATGATGGCACATGGAGCGGATGCGGTGCAGTTAGGTACCGCCTTTATTCTTTGCCCGGAGAGCTCCGCTTCAACGGCTTATAGACGTCAATTAAGCGCGCAGGCACGGCAAAATCAACCAGAAACGGTCGTTAGTGCGGCTATTTCGGGGCGTCCAGCGCGCGGCCTTAGAACGAAGTTAAGTGATTTAGGGGCGAAGCTGGAGCAAGAGGAGGGGTTAACCCGTCCAGCTTATCCCTTTTTATATGACGTTAATAAGCAATTAAATGATGCTGCTTTAAAGCAGGGTGAAGAGGGTTATGGTGCCTATTGGTCGGGGGCTGGTTTAGCGGCAATTCGGGAGATGCCTGCCTCAGAGTTGGTAGCCTTACTAGCTCAAGAAGCGTTTGAAGATTAGATTGTTTAGGTTAAAAAGGTTTGTGACGGCTGTGGGGTGTTTTGTGAGTCTGTAAATAATGTTATGTATCTTCCTTTAGTCTGATATCCTTCATGGTCAATACATAAAGTCGCTAAACCGTGCCGGTTTACTAATTCTGGCAGGACCGGAAACCTCACATGTGGGTCTTAGCAATCACGTTGCTTAGTCTAACTATTCAATTCAGTAAAGTGCAGAGTACTGATGCAGTTTGTTGTTAGCCTTTAAGAAAATTTGGTGGTAGTGCTTTTGTAGAGCATGATTAAAGCTTAGACATGAAAGTAGTAAATATTTTGAGGTGTTTGAGAGGACCCGCTGTTTCGATTGATTAAAATGTTTTGTAATAAGGTTGACACCTTGTATGAGTAATCTATTGGCGTTAGGTGCTTACGTTGCCGATTCTCTTGAATATCCAAAACTCATACTCTATGGTAAATCTTATGCAAAGTGAAGAAGGTTTGCAATTAGTGCTAACTCCTGTACAGTTGGCTGCTATTCTATCAGATCAATCTGTCAGTGAGGGGGAAACTATATCAAATAGGTTGTGGGGAGCTGGCTCCCTTCTTTTTGGTGCGCTAGAGCTTATAGGATCTGTAGGGCTATGTCGAGTGCGTGCTCGTAAAGCTTGTATTACTCTAGCAGCTCATAGTTTAGATGCTATTACAACTGGCGCAAACCAACTTTGGACGGGAGTTGACACAAATTCTTCTACATACAAGATCGCAGCAATACTTGCCAAGGAACTTGGTGCTGATGACGAGACAGCGCACAACTTAGCTAAAACAATTGAGGTCGCTGTACCCATTGGCGTTTCTGTAGCGCTAGGAATTGCTGGTGCTTTCAGAGTAAGGGCTATTCGTTTCGGTAGAATAAAGTTGAGTGAGCACGAGCTTATGGGAGGGCATACCATTGCGCAACATGTGGGCAAGACCAAAGAGGAATTATTGTATCGCTTAAAGACAGACCCACGAATAAAAACAGGGGTAAGTTCTTTCACTAACTTAGATATAGCCGAAAAGGCTATATCTCAAGCGATAAAGGCAAACAAAGCAAAAATTAAACAATGGAGTCAACAGCCTAGTTCAGAAGTGCTCCGATTTAACTATAATGCAAATTATAGAGTGGGTGGGTTTATTAAGAGGGGTTCTGAAGAGCTTATTAATACCTCTAGCTTGAGAGTGGTGTTGGTTAAAACGAACATTAACGGAAAGAGATATTATATTCTTACTTCTTTTCCAAAAACCTAGAATGTAAAAATTAAAATTGTTTTTATAAAACGGTAAGTTATATTTACATGCATGAAGATTATCCTAGACTTGACGAATTAGTTGGTGGTTATTTAAATCTTGATTTCGACATTATATTCAGAACTACTAATATAGAAGATGTTGTTGAAATTTTTGTTACTCGTACCCCTATTGAGGGCTTGCATCAATTAATGCATGAAATAGCTGATTTTGAATTAAAGTATGCTGATTGTTTAGAGGAGGCTTTTTACAAAACTTTCGACCCCGACATATATTTTGATGATGTACCGTGCTTTCTTGATATGGTCAAGGAGAAGGTTCAGAAGCAGTTAGATGTTTAAATCTTCATTTCAACATAAAAAGAGGGCGCTCTGTATACATCAAGATGATGAGGCTAGAAAACCCTCCCAGGCGGTGCTGTAGGACTTGCGTGTGGTCCAGCTGCGCCCGCTTATGTCACCTTAGGTGTATTCATAGGAGGTTCTCTAGGTGCGCTTGGTGCAGATCTCACCTTTGGATGGCTTTTCTAATGAGCATTAAAGCGATTAATGAGTTTCAAAGCGCCGATGTAATAAAAGTTATCGACAAACCCCAACACGGCTGCTTGAGCATAAACAGTTAAAAAAAGATTATCACTAAGTGGCGCAGTATTAGAGGCTCAATATCGTGTGGGCAATCATTACCTTTTATTGATCACAGAATATAACCCTTTTGAGGAGGCGCTTTATATTTATTATGTCGATCATCATTTAAAGATCATCGATTCATTAGAACTGTCAGCGATATATGCACAAGGGATGCTTAGAAATCTACTTATCGCCGCTCCAGATAAAATTCGATTTGCCTTTTTTGATAATAATGAGAGGTGGTTATTAACCATCCTCCCCAAAGCTAGCTATTCTATTTCTAATGACAACTATCCCATTAAAAGAAAAGCATCTTTATTTCATAAAAAGTACTTAAAGCTACAAAAAATCTCATAGCATGCTTGTCTGAAAATTTTTCTTCTTAATATCAAATTAAGACTTGAGCAGGTTTTTACTGGGTCAGTGCGCCGGCTCCCAATTGCATGTTGACTTTGTGTATCTCAACACCTTTAATTCGCTTTCACACAATTTAGGCAAATAAGCCTGCCTGATAGTCCTGAAAAGCTTGGATGATTTCCTCTCTCGTATTCATCACAAAGGGGCCATGTTGAAAGATTGGCTCATTTAGCGGCTTACCTGCAATAATTAGCACGCGGCTGTCTTCGCTGGTCGTGAGGCTGACCCCGTCAGCTTCTGGATCATTACTTAATAAAGCTAGTTGCGTCGCTGCAACTTCCGTGCCTACGACCTCTACTCGACCGTCGTAGACCACGATAAAGGCATTATGCCTTGCTGGGATCGCCGCTTCAAAGCGCTTACCGGCAGCTAGCATAACATCGAGATATAGGGGCTCCGTGTGTTCACGTTGTACGGCTCCTCGCACGCCGTGACTTTGACCGGCAATCACCGTGACCTTTAGCCCTTCAGCTTCGCTGCCATAGCTTGGCAGTTCCGGCTGTTGGAAATCCTTGTACCAGGGCTCAATTAGCTTGTCTTTAGCCGGCAGATTTAGCCACAGTTGGAAACCACGCATCAGCCCGTTTTCCTGCTGAGGGATTTCGGAGTGAATTAGACCACGACCGGCGGTCATCCATTGGACACCGCCATTTTCTAACAGCCCTTCATTACCTTGGCTGTCACGATGTAACATACGACCCTCGATCATATAGGTAACGGTCTCAAAGCCGCGGTGAGGGTGGTTAGGGAAGCCAGCGATATAATCATCGGGATTGTCACTGCCAAAGCAGTCCAGCATGAGAAAGGGATCCAGACGACGTTGTAAATTGCTGCTTAATAAACGGGTGAGCTTTACTCCAGCGCCATCGCTTGTCTGTTGACCGCGAAAGATTTCTTCTATCGTGCGTGATTTAGTGATTTTAGACATTGACTCATCCTGATAAATGTAAGTGGTTAGCTTTGATCTAGTCTAGTAGATGGGGCTAAGCGCCTGAAATACAAGGATAAAAGCGCTTGTTTTTATTGCCTTGCTAGGCGATTAAAGGGGGTCAATAGTTGCTCCATTCCTTTGATAATGGCTTGGCTACTCGCACGCCAAGGATTAATATCCAAACCGCCCCGCCGTGTATAGCGGGCCATAACAAATAAAGCTTCCGGCGCGCAATATTTCATTAAATCGCAGTAAATCTCTTCGACGCAGAGCTCATGAAAGCCGTTATGCTGTCGATAGGAGACGATATAGCGTAAAAACGCCGCCGGATCGATGGTTTGCCCTTGATAGGCAATGATCACTGTGCCCCAGTCGGGTTGATTGGTGACAGGGCAGTTGGACTTTAATAAGTTCGAATACAGGATGCGTGCTTGTTCGGCTTGTTCCCTTTCTGCGTCTGTCTCGCTATCGAGTAGCTGTAGTAAGGCCGGATTGGCGTCATAACAATCAATGCTTATCGCTAAGTCATCGACACAATCACCGAGTGGTTCGATGATTTGCGCGTCTTGCCACGCTTGAGGGGACAGTAGTTGAATCGTGACTTTGCCACCGGCCGCTTGGCTGAGGTCCTTCGTCATGCGCTCGATCACTTGTTCGGGGGCATCGAATTTGCTCTGATTAAAGGAATTTAGATAAAGCTTAAAGGATTTAGATTCAATCAGGTAGGGGTTGGACACTGCAAAATCAAAAGAGGCGATAGCTACCACTGGTTTACCTCTACTATCTAACCAGGAGATTTCAAAGGCAGTCCAAAGATCAGCGCCAATCCAGTTAGGCGTGTTTGCGGCGCGCGAATCCTCACGTGTGACGACACGGGCAATGGGAAAGAGTAGGCTTGGATCGTATTGATTGGGGTACTGTGTTGTTTGCCCCAAGTTGCTATCACTGATTTGTTTAGGCATTGCTTTTTCTAATAAGTTGAACAATATGTTGTTGCTTCGTTGGATTCTCTTCTAAGTCGGGAAAAGGCTCGCTGTCAAAGGCGATATCACCCTCTGGATTATCTTGAAAATCAGGGCGTAAATTGACAAAGTCAAACAGCTCCCGGTCCATCAGATGCGACGGTACGATATTGGCTAAGGCTTTATAGGTATTCCAGACCTTTTTAGGACTTTCCTTTTCCCATTGGCGAATCATGCGATTAATTTCCTGCCGCTTGAGATTTTCCTGAGAGCCGCAGAGATTGCACGGGATAATCGGAAAATTCTGCAACTCGGCAAATTTAATAATATCGCTCTCAGCGACATAAGCCAGGGGTCTAATGACGGTATGCTTGCCATTATCCGAGACCAGCTTAGGTGGCATGGACTTGAGCTTTGCCGCGTAAAATAGGTTTAAGAAAAAGGTCGCTAAAATATCATCCCGATGGTGACCTAGGGCGATTTTATTGCAGCCGAACTCCTCAGCAACGCGATATAAAATGCCTCGGCGCAAGCGTGAGCATAATGAACAGGTGGTTTTACCCTCGGGGATCACACGCTTTACAATGGAATAGGTATCCTGATTTTCAATATGAAAGGGTACACCGATACTGCTTAAATACGTCGGTAGCACATGCGCTGGAAAGCCTGGTTGCTTTTGGTCCAGATTGACCGCTAGCAATTCAAAGCGTATTGGCGCACGCTTTTGTAGGGTGCGCAGCACTTCCAGTAGGGTATAGGAGTCCTTGCCGCCGGATAGGCAGACCATGACCTTATCACCGTCTTCGATCATGTTGTAATCGGTGATGGCTGTGGCTGTTTCACGAATGATTTTTTTAGTCAGCTTGTTATTACGCTGACGTTGGCGCTCCGATAGCTCGGACTCATGCTCATTTACGGTAGAAGTAGCTTGGTTTATACTCATAGACTTATAGTGGCTTAGCGGCTTACATTAAACTCAATGCCCACGGCATCACAATCATCAAAGGCTGAGGGCTTGCTGATGCGCAGTTTAACCGCCACCACTTCGCTAAAGTCATTGAGTAAGCGAGTGGTAATCATTTGCCCTAGCGCCTCCACCAGATGGACGTGTTTGCGTGTGCATTCTTCAATAATGGCTTGACGGAGCTGTCTATAATCAAGCACAGTCTTAATATCAAGATCGTTAACATCTTGTGTAGGTTGGACGCTGATCTCAACGTCTACATAAATGCGCTGTGTGTTTTTCAGCTCACGCGGTAACACACCGATGCGCGCCTCAATCGCAAGGCGCTTAAAAAAGATGGTAATGGTATTCATAGTATCGATTCAATGTGATTAGGCTATATTTTAGTCTCTTGGACGGAGAAATGCTTGTTTGAAAAGGATTTATGACAATGAGAACAGAGACGATTGCTACGGAAGCGACTGCTTATGATTCAATCATTGTCGGCGCAGGTGTGGCCGGTGTCACCTGTGCTGTTTGGCTTAAACGCATGGGCTGTTCGGTGTTGTTGTTAGAGGCGACAGAGCAGGTTGGCGGTATGTGTGCGCGTAATCCCTTTATGGATGAGTGGAATCCTACCGCACCAGGGCTTAGCGGTAAGGAGGTTGCAGCTAATTTAGTGCATAGTTTAGCCGCAGCCGAGATTGAGGTGCAGTTGCAGCATCAGGTGCAGTCGGTTGAGTCTACGGCGGAGGGCTTTAGGCTACAAGTCGTTGCGTCAACTCAGCAGCAAGTATATGTTAGGGCTAAAAAGCTGGTGGTTGCTACTGGTGTGGATTATAAAGTGCCCGCAGAATGTGTTGGTCAGTCATTTGATGATGTGTTGATTGGCGCAGGCGCTCGCTTAAATAATTACGATTTTAAAGCGAAGCGCGTTGCGGTATTAGGGGGTGGGGACAATGCCTTAGAAAATGCGGTCTTTGCCCTAAACCGTGGCGCAGCCTCAGTACATGTGTATGCCAGAACCTTGCGTGGACAAAGCCATTGGTTAACGCGTTTAAAGGCTGAGCAAATAAGCGTGGGAGACTATGACTTTGATCCACAACAGAAAAAAGTCGCTCAGCAGTTTTATGATGTGGTTTTGGTATTTTATGGCTATGAGCCTCAAGCCCAATGGCTCAAGGGGCTACCCATTGACCTTGATGATAAAGGCTACATTGAGGTGGATTTTCGTACGGCACAAACGGCGGTGCCCTCTTTGTATGCTATTGGCGAGGTCACACGAAGGCAGCATCCTTGTGTGGTCACGGCGATGGCTGATGGGGTGACAGCGGCTAAGGCAATACAGCGGGCGTTGGATTTAGGGGTTTAGTGTGTGGCTTTGTGAAGCGCAGCACAGATGCCTGGCAAGGTATGGATAAAGCGCAAGCTTGGGCGGTGCAAAATATCCACATCAACGCTAATTAGCTGCTCGGCTTGCACAGTGAGACCAAGCTTTTGCAGGCGAGCTAGGACAGCAGCTTGGGCGAGTTGTTTGCCATTGGCTTGATCGCTGCGATAGCCGTGGATTATAAATTCTGGCCGCTTGACTAAGAGTGCTTCCGGATCGACTAAAAAACTGCTTTGCTTGATATCAGCAAAGATATTCTCAGCCTGACAGCCTTTAAGCGCTGCGCTAAGAAAGCTCTGATCGCTGATACTGTAGAGGGGTTGCTCAGCAATCAGAAAAAATACACTTTTGCCTTGACGACTTGCGTACGTGGCAGTCATCTCCCGCCAAGCCATTTCGAGCTGTTGAATTTTATCTTCGATGAGCGCTGCTTTTTGGGGATCCGTTTGTGCTAGGGCTAGCAGTTGACGCCAATCAGCAAAAAGTGCCGGCACGCTCTGTGGCTGAGAAATCCATAGTCTCATGCCGAGCTTGCGGGCGATTTTTTCAATGCTGACTGAGCTTGAGTAGCTTAATAAAATATCCGCACCATAGCGTAGCAGTAGCTCTTGATTGGGCTCCAAGCCAGAGCCAATGCGGGGTAGCTTTTTAGCTGCTGCTGGGTAGTTGCTATACGCATCCACCGCAACTAATTGCTGTTGCAGCTCTAAATCATACACCATCTCGGTCAGATGTGGTGCCAAGCTAATTAGCCGTGGAGGCGACTGTTCAAGCGCCCACGCCTTGGTGGTGAGAAAGAGTAAATTTAAGCTTAAAGTAATTAAGCAAAGCCATTGTTTTATCTGCATTGGATAAACTAAAAAAGCTGCTTATGGGAAGCTTAGATTTTACTCCCACTTAAAGCAGCTTTTGAAGGAACTAAGGAACAATTATTGCTTGGGCTGCCAACTTAGGTTGACAAAGACATTGCTGCCTTGGCCGCGATAGCCGTGACTTGGCGCATATTTTTTATCGAACACATTATTCCAATGAAGTTGTGCCGAGAATTCCTTGCTCAGTTGCGCTTTGGCAGATAAATTCACAATGCCATAACCGCCTAAACGCTTTTCAGGTGTGTTGTCCTTATCATCAAAGCGTGAGCCGATGTGCATAAACTCAGCGCCTAACTCAAAGCGTTCATAACGTTGTACTACACCAGCACGATAGACTTGACGCGCCCGACGTAATAAACGCTTTTTAGTGCTGTCATCCTTGTGATCCAAGAAGTCTGCACCTGCGTAAATTAGCGTAGTGCCAAAATCGTGGGAGGCATTTAGGCTGATACCACGAATGCTTGCTTTTTCCGTGTTACTGGTAGAAGCTGGGAACATGCTAAGGTCATAGGGATTGATCAAGTCACGGTACTTACTATGAAAAGCACGTAAACTGGCTGAGCTAGTCTCATTTTCAAAGCTAATATGGGCTTCGAGATTACGCGATTTTTCAGGTTTTAGCTCGGGGTTGCCCTTAAAGCCCCATTCAAGTGGTGCATAGAGATCATAAAAGCTTGGCATTCTAAAACCAGTATTTGCCGCCACCCCCACAGTGACTTCCTCTGTGATATCCAGGTCATACGCTAAGCTACCGGTCGTGCGAGCGCCATAATCTGTGTAGCGATCGTTTCGGATGCTTGCTTGCACATGATGACGATCCATAAAATGGCCTTGGTAAATCGCACCAAAGGAATTGGTGTTGCGTTTGTTTTTATCAAATTGGCTTGAAGAAGCAATGCGCTCTTTGTAGCCTTCATAAAACACGGAGATGATTTGATCAGGCGTGAGGCTGAAGTCATGCTGCCAGCTAAAACTATTTTGATAGTTGCGATTATTTGAGTCACCGAAAGGACCGTTGTTAAACATGGAGGTTTTCACAAAGCCATAGCGCAAGGTGCTCTGCCACCAATCGGTGATTTTATTGCTGTTGCTAACACCGTAAACCTGCTGACGCTGTTTGACATGGGCACCGACGGGATCAAATTGACCCGCATCATAATCCCCATTTAAATAACTATTAAAAAAGTGCACACCAATGCGTTGTTCAGGCGCCCAGGTCCAACCGAAGCTGCCACTTAGGCTATGTTGCTGATAACCGTCATCGTCCGGATGATAGCTAAAGACATTGTCTTTGGTGGTGGCATTATAACCATCGGATCTGGCATAAAGCGCATTGAGGCTGTAATCAAAGGTGCCATCAGCGCCTGAGAAGCCAGCGCCACTGCGGGCCGTACCCTGGCTGCCAAAGCCAATATCTGCATAGGGGCTAAAGTCGCGGATCTCACCAGGAGCCACTTCGGTCACTAAATTAACCACTCCGCCCATGGCACTTGAGCCCCATAAACTGCTGGCAGAACCACGAACCATCTCAACCCGCTCAAAGGCACGAGGATTGAGGGTGCCCCATGGGATACTGTTACCGCTCACCGGATTATTGATGCGGATACCGTTTAGCATAATCAAGTTTTGATCACCCCATGCACCGCGCATGGAAATACCTGATGTAGTCTGCGGACCGCCACTATCGTACATTTGGATGCCGGGTTGGCGTGCTAGCGTGCGCAAAATCGTAGCGTCAGTTGATTGACGTAGTTGCACGCCGTCAATCACTGAGATATCACCAATGGCACGATCGATGGTTTGGGCACTACGAGAAGCAATAACTACCAGCGGTGGTAATGGTTGAATTTCCGGCTGCGTATGTTGAGTGTCGGTGCTTTGTGCTGTTGCAGTAGATGTAAATACATAAGCGACAGCCAAGGCTGTCGTCAAGGAGGAGACTTTAAACATGAACAATCCTGTGAATGTGCGACCCCGCACATAATGATAAAAAACCAGGTAGATTGCGGGCTGGTATCGGGCTTGAAAAATTAGATAGGAGACAAATTAATCATTACCGTTGCGGGGGCAGCACAGTTTTGCTCAGTTCCTAAAGGAGTGGGTGGAGTATGAGCATCCTGTTTCCCATTTAACTTACGCAGCGACAGAATGGTGTTCTATTTAGCCGTAAGCACCCATCAATCCTGCAAGTATTGTAACAAAAATTCATTTTTTTATTAGGCGAGGGCTCATAATTAGGGGCTTTCGCCTAATAAGTGGTGTTTAAAAGCAACAAAATGTTATCAGCTCACACCAGCCCAAACTGCTTTTAAAGCGCCGTGCCTTTAGCATCAAGTGTGTGAGACGAAGTCTAGGCCGTGTTTAGTGAAGCGGGCTGACGTATAATATAAGACTTTATTTTTCTTTGTTTTAAAGGGTTTGTCGTGTCTTATCCAACCTTGCCTTATCCAATCGATTCTTATACACATGGGGCGGAGTTTGCCCGTCGTCTCAGCGGCGATGATATTTTGCTGCTGGATGGGGCGATGGGAACGATGATTCAGACCTACAAACTGGGTGAGCAGGATTTTCGGGGCGAGCGTTTTGCCGATCATCATAAGGATGTCAAGGGTAATAACGAGCTACTTTCTCTGGTGCGTCCAGATATTATCGCTGCCATTCATGAGCAGTATTTAGCGGCTGGCGCAGATATTATCAGTACCAATACCTTTGGTGCGACGCGCGTGGCGCAGGGTGATTATGATTTGCCAGAGATTGCTTATGAGTTGAATAAGGCCTCGGCTGAGTTGGCCAAGGCCGCCGTGTTGAAATACAGCACCCCAGAGCAACCCCGTTTTGTGGCGGGCGCCTTAGGACCGCAGCCTAAGACTGCTTCCATTTCCCCCGATGTGAATGACCCCGGTGCGCGTAATATCACCTTCGACCAATTAAGAGATGCCTATACGGAGCAGCTCCATGGCTTACTTGATGGCGGAATTGATATTGTTTTATTAGAAACAATTTTCGATACGCTGAATGCCAAAGCCGCTATTTTTGCGGTTGAGACGGTGTTTGAAGAACGTGGTGTGCGCTTGCCTGTGATGATTTCCGGTACGGTGACCGATGCTTCTGGTCGTATTCTTTCCGGTCAAACGGTTGAGGCCTTCTGGAACTCCGTGCGCCATGCGCGACCGCTGACCATCGGCTTAAACTGTGCCTTAGGCGCCGCCCTGATGCGCCCTTATGTGGCGGAGCTGGCTAAGATCTGCGGTACCTATATCTGTGTTTATCCTAATGCCGGTCTGCCAAACCCCATGTCTGAAACCGGTTTTGACGAGACGCCCGATGTGACCTCCTCCTTACTTAGGGAGTTTGCAGAGGCGGGCTTTGTTAACGTGGTTGGCGGCTGTTGCGGTACCACACCTGAGCATATTACTGCCATTCGGGAGCAAGTACGTGGTGTGCCGGCACGCAAGGTGCCAGAGATTCCAATTAAGACGCGTTTGTCCGGTTTGGAGCCCTTAAATATTGATGAAGACAGCTTATTTGTCAACGTCGGGGAGCGGACTAACGTAACTGGCTCCAAGGCTTTTTTACGCTTGATTCGCGAGGAGAAATACGACGAAGCCTTAGCGGTGGCGCGCCAGCAGGTGGAAAATGGGGCGCAGATTATTGATATTAATATGGACGAGGCCATGCTAGATGCTAAGCAATGCATGGTGCGTTTTCTGAATCTCATCGCTTCGGAGCCAGATATCTCACGGGTGCCGATTATGATCGATTCTTCCAAATGGGAGGTGATTGAGGCCGGCCTGAAGTGTATTCAAGGCAAAGCGGTCGTTAACTCGATCTCCATGAAAGAGGGGGTGGAGGAGTTTAAAGCGCATGCAAAATTATGTATGCGCTATGGTGCTGCCGTGGTGGTGATGGCATTTGATGAGCAGGGTCAGGCCGATAATTTGCAACGGCGTATCGAGATTTGCGAAAGAGCCTATCGGATCCTGGTTGATGAAGTCGGTTTTGCACCGGAAGATATTATTTTCGACCCCAATGTCTTTGCCATTGCCACCGGGCTGGAAGAGCATAATCGCTACGCCATGGACTTTATCGAAGGGGTGAAGTGGATTCATGAGAATCTGCCGCATGCACGTATTTCCGGCGGTATTTCCAATGTCAGTTTTTCGTTCCGTGGTAATGAAGTGATGCGTGAAGCCATTCATACCGTCTTTTTATACTATGCCATTCGTGAGGGATTGACCATGGGCATTGTTAACGCCGGTATGTTGGGCGTGTATGCCGAGTTGGATCAGCTCACCCGTGATTTGGTTGAGGATGTGATTTTTAATCGCAGTGAGCCGGTAGGTAAAACCGATCCGCATGATACCCGAACTAATACTGAACGTCTGGTGGAGCATGCTGAAAGCGTGCGCGGCAATGTCGTGCGTAAAGAGGAGGATCTGAGTTGGCGTGAAGCGCCAGTGCGTCAGCGCCTGATTCACGCCATGGTTCATGGCATCACAACCTATATTGTTGAAGACACAGAAGAAGTTCGTCAGGAAATTACCAATGCCGGCGGTCGTCCGATTGAGGTGATCGAAGGGCCGTTAATGGACGGCATGAATATTGTGGGTGATTTGTTCGGCGACGGTAAAATGTTCCTACCACAGGTGGTCAAGTCGGCCCGTGTGATGAAGGAAGCAGTGGCGCATTTGGTACCTTTTATTGAGGAGGAAAAGCGCCAGATTGAAGCGGCCGGAGGTGATGTACGCGCCAAGGGTAAAATTGTAATTGCTACGGTCAAGGGCGATGTACACGATATTGGTAAAAATATTGTGGACGTGGTACTGCAGTGTAATAACTTCGACGTGGTGAATATGGGCGTGATGGTACCCGCTGCCGATATTCTTAATAAGGCCAAAGAGGTCAATGCAGATATTGTTGGTCTGTCCGGTCTGATCACCCCCAGTCTTGAGGAAATGCAGTTTGTGGCGGCGGAAATGCAACGCGACCCTTATTTTACGGAGCGCAAAATTCCTTTAATGATTGGCGGTGCTACCACTAGCCGTGTACATACCGCAGTTAAAATCGCCCCGAATTATGAGGGACCAGTGATCTATGTGCCGGATGCCAGCCGTTCGGTGGGTGTTTGTACGGCTCTGGTGTCTGATGACGTGGATAGCTTTGTCGAAAAACTCGACCAGGAATATGAACAGGTGCGTCAGCGTCATGCGAATCGCAAGGCCAATCCTCTGATTTCCATTGAAGAAGCGCGGGCGAATCGGGTTGCCATCGATTGGAGCAATTACACCCCACCTAAGCCGAAGTTTATTGGCCGTCGTGAGATCGTGAATTTTGATTTGGCGGAGATTGTAAAGTACTTTGACTGGGGACCGTTCTTTAATTCGTGGGGGCTTTTCGGTAAGTACCCAGCCATTCTAGAGGATGAGGTCGTGGGCAAAGAGGCGCAAGAGCTATTTGCAAATGCCCAAGTCATGCTTAAAAAAATCATTGACGGTCGCTGGTTGACAGCCAGTGGCGTGGTAGGCTTTTATCCTGCCAATTCGATTAATGATGACGATATTGAGCTGTATACGGATGAGTCTCGTTCTGAGGTACTACTGACTTGGCGCAATCTACGTTCTCAAGGCAAAAAGCGTACTGGTATCGCGAATAAATGCTTAGCGGATTATATTGCCCCTAAGGCGAGCGGTGTCCAAGACTATATTGGCATGTTTGCCGTTACCGGTGGTTTGGGTATTGAAAAGCATGTTGCACGGTTTGAGGCCGAGGGCGATGATTATTCATCGATTATGATTAAGGCGCTAGCCGATCGCTTTGCCGAGGGCTTGGCGGAGGCCTTACACCATCGTGTACGTACCGATCTCTGGGGCTATGTGCCGGATGAGCACTTAGATAATCAAGCCTTGATTGATGAGAAGTATCAAGGCATACGGCCAGCGCCCGGCTATCCGGCATGTCCTGAGCATACGGTCAAAGCGGCAATGTTTGAGGTGCTGGCGCCTGAGCATATCGGTATGCAACTCACTGAGAGTTATGCGATGATTCCAGCTTCTAGTGTGTCCGGTTTTTATTTTAGTCACCCCGAGTCTTCATACTTTAATGTGGGCACCATTGGTGATGATCAGTTGCATGATTATGCTGAACGTTGCAATATCTCTCTTGGACAAGCAAAACGTCAGCTTAGCAGCGTGCTTGAGTAGAGTTTAGCTTTAATCGATAAGGGGGGGTAACATGGCGCGTTTTGGTTCACTCAAACAAAAGGAATTAGGCGATTTTCTGCGTCAGGCGCGAGCTAAGGTGACTCCCGGTATGGCGGGGCTACCCAATTATGGGCGCCGTCGCACGCCGGGACTACGGCGTGAGGAGGTGGCTCAATTAAGCGGCATCAGTGTGACATGGTACACCTGGATTGAGCAGGGTCGTGACTTGAGAGTGTCGGCTGAGGTTTGGTCGGCACTAGCTGATGCGCTGCATTTAAACCCGGTGGAACGAGCCTATTTATTTCAACTCGCTGAGCAAAGTGATCCGGATCGGGAAAAGGCCTCCGCCGGTAGTTTGCCATTGTTCTTGGCGGATTCGGTGCAACAGATAAGCACACCTGCCTATATTCTGGATAGGTATTGGAATATTCTTTATTTTAATCCGCAGTTAGACGATCTGTTTGCTAACTGGCCTAGCTGTCAGGTGGGAAGCGCTGCGAATTTGCTGCGTTTTATTTTCTTAGAGCCCCAGGCGCGCCATATTATCGTCGATTGGGAGGAACGGGCGCGGCGTTCAGTGGCCGAGCTACGTGCTGATATTGCGCCTTTTATGGAAGAAAATGAGGTGCGAGAGTTTCTCGACAGCTTTAGCAGTCTCAGTGAGGAATTTGCTCAGTTTTGGGGGCAGCGTGCGGTGCAAGCCAGAGAGGGTGGCAGTCGCAGCTTTAATCATCCGCAATTAGGTGAATTAAGCTTTGAACAACTCACCTTCAGACTGGCCACGCATCTGGACTATAAATTAGTGATGTTAATTAAGCACTCATAAGCTACCGCTTGAGATAGGACTTGGCACCTCCGTCGCATGCTGTAACATGAGGGGCTAGCTCTTAACTAGGAGCTCCATACCGGTGCCCGCTTTTGAATAAAGGCATCAATGCCTTCGGCCACATCATCCTCCATCATATTTTGTGCCATTACCTCGCTCGCATAGGCATAAGCCTCGGCGAGCGGCATTTCAAGTTGCTGATAAAACATGCGTTTGCCATAACGAACCGCAGCATTGCTTTTGGCGACAATATCATTGACTAAACTCTGTACCCGTGCGTCAAGCTCGGCGGGTGTTACTACGTCATTAATCAGCCCCCACCGTTGAGCGCTGTGGGCATCAATAAAGCGTCCGGTAAAGAGCATTTCAAAGGCTTGCTTAGTTGGTACATTACGACTTAATGGCACCGCCGGGGTAGAGCAAAAGAGACCGACATTGATCCCTGATACGGCAAACTTCGCCGTGTCCGCACTTATCGCTAAATCACACGCCGCCACTAATTGACAACCGGCAGCGGTGGCAATGCCTTGTACCTTAGCAATGACGGGGACTGGCAAAGCACGAATTAGTTGCATTAACTGGCCGCAGTGAGTAAAAAGCTCACGGTAGTAAGTTAAATCGGGTTTGCTGCGCATCTCCTTAAGATCGTGCCCGGCACAAAAAGCTCGACCCTGCGCCTCAATCACCACGCAACGTAGTGTCGTGTCCTCCTGCAAGGGTGCTAAGTAGTCGATTAAAGCCTGTAGTAGCGCCTCGGATAAGGCATTAAACTGATGGGCTCGATTTAGGCTAATGGTGATCACGTCCTCTTCGCGACGGGTGAGGATCAGTGCTTGATCAGCGTTGGGCATATTGTCTCCTGGTGGCTGTTTTTATTTTTATAAGCATAACATTTTCAAAAGCCTAGGGTAAATGTCTGACTGCGGCCAAGGCTGCCTAATTTGGTAGAATAGCCCATCTTTTATGGATTTAGAATGTTGGATGAATTATGCCTAATCAATTAAAGACCCCTACACAACAGGGTGGATGGGCCGAGCTCTTGGGTGGTCGCAATGGTTTAAGAGCGATTGCACTGTGCGGTGGTGTGGCGGTGCATGCGATTAATGTCTATATCGTCACCACGATTATGCCTTCGGTGGTGCGAGATATCGGTGGGATTGATTACTACGCATGGAATACCTCCTTATTTGTGGCGGCATCGATTATCGGCTCTACCGTGGCCGTACGCCTGATGGAGCGCTTGGGTTTGCGTTCTGCCTATTTGCTGAGCATTTTTGTGTTTATCTTGGGTTCTATCTTGGCTGCGCTTGCGCCCAGCATGCCTTTTCTGCTGTGTGGCCGCACTATCCAAGGCTTGGGTGGTGGCGTGATGCTTGGGCTCAGCTATGCTTCGGTGCGCTTGGTCTTTGCAGCACATTTATGGTCCCGTGCTATGGCATTGATCTCAACCATGTGGGGTGTGTCGACCCTAACCGGTCCCGCCGTCGGTGGTTTATTTGCCGAGCACGGTGCCTGGCGCCTAGCACTCTGGTCAACCGTGCCAATCGCCTTGGTTGTAGCTTGCTTGGTGTTAAGCCAAGTGCCCCAGCGAACGGTTGCCATGGACACGCATACAAAAAGCGAGTTGCCTTTGCTTAAGATTCTGTTGTTGAGCCTTTCCGTGATTATTCTGTCCTTGGGCAGTTTAGGCGATTCGTGGTTACTTAGAATAACGGTGTTATTGGCGGTGGGCCTGATTTTGTTTTTTATTGCACGCAGTGACTTAACAGGGGATAAGCCTTTATTTCCGACTGCACTGTATTCTTGGAAGCATCCCGTAGGGGCGTTGTTTGCAGGCGTGCTGTTACTTAGTATGGGGGTGACCACCGAGGTTTTTATCCCGTACTTTTTGGAGAATATTCATGGCCTGCGCCCCTTATTCGCTGGCTATATGGCAGCATCCATGTCTGCAGCGTGGACAGTAGGTACGCTTAGTACGGCATCTAAGTCGAGCCAGACGGTTAATAAGCTACTGTTTTATAGCCCTTTACTTTCCGCTAGCTCTTTATTCATTTTAGGCTTGTTGATGCCGTGGCAAGCACTGAGTAGCGAATGGTCTTTGGTCGGCTTATTAATTATTCCTTTATTTGGTATTGGCTTAGGGGTGGGCATGTCTTGGTCGCATATCTTGGCGCGTATTTTAATGGCCGCCGATAAGGGGCAGGAGAATCAGACCTCGAGTGCCATTACCACGGTGCAATTGTATGCAGTTTCTTTGGGTACGGCCTTGGGTGGCATGATTGTAGCAATGGCAGGTTTTAATCGGGGCGACTTAGCCGGCACGCAATCAGCCTCGGCTGCGTTATTGCTGAGTTTTGCGGTACTGCCTTTGGTGTTTGTGATGCTCTCTAAAGCGGCCCGCACAGGCTTTAAGTAGGCGCTGTGGGAATAGTTACAATTACTTAAGGTTGAATGCTTTAAGCTTTGATAATATGAGAGGATTCAATTACCGGAAGGGTAATTTAAAAGTCTGCGTAATGCTATTTTATGGTTACAAGGATTTCACCATATGAGACTAGGAGAAATAGGATGAAAATCAAATCAATGCGTTTAGGTGGTATGGTTTTAGCAGCGACCTTAGTGGCTGGTTGTGCCACTCAAGGTGGTCAGACAGCAGCGGGTGCTGGTGTGGGTGCTGCCGTGGGGGCTGGTTTGGGCGCACTGATCGGTGATAGCTCCAAAGCGGCTGGTATTGGTGCCGGTATCGGTGCTGTAGCAGGTGGTATTGTTGGTTATAATTGGGATCGTCTGCGTGGCAATATCAACAAAGCCGGCGGTCAAGAGTTAGGTATTACAACGACTCAGATGCCTGACGGTAGTCTCAAGGTGTATATCCCTGAAAATGCTACTTTTGATATCGGTAAATACGATCTTAAGGCGGATTTATATCCCGTCTTAAACCAAGTTGCTGCTGAGATGAATACCCATCAGCAATTGCGTGTGAAGTCCGTTGGTCACACCGATAGCACGGGTTCGGTTTCAATTAACCAGCCACTATCTAATAACCGCGCTTCTGCAGTGACGAATTACTTGGCCAGTCAGGGCGTAGATCAAGGGCGTATGATGGTTGAGGGTCGCGCTGCCAACGATCCAATTGCGTCTAATGATACCGTCGAGGGTCGTCGTATGAACCGTCGTGTTGAATTGTTCTTGTATGCGGTTGAATAAGCGTCGCTGAGTTAATCGCATAATACTAAGCAGAGCCTAGGTGCTCTGCTTTTTTAATGACCGCAAACTATTTCTCCCTGTCGCTGAAAAAAATAACGTTGCTGGATAATGTGCGCTTGAGGGTCAAAACTGCGTTCAGCCAGAAAGCTGCTACCATCCTTGAAGATTAAAACAATGCTTGAGCTACGGGTGCCGTAATCTGGGCTGATAATAAAGGGGCTGCTGAGCAGTTGTTCTAGTTCCTTAGTAATACCAGTTTGTGGTAGTCGCTCCGGTACAGCTTGCTGCGTATCTGCCAAGCGCGCAAATACCTCCTCCGTAAAATCACGAACGAAGCTGCTCTGAGGCTCGTGAAAATCATGAGGGCGAAGTGCTGATACATCCACCTGCGTTAAGCTTTTGCCAAGGGCCTCTGTCTTGGGCCATGGGGTGTATAAATTGGCGTTGGAGAGGGTGTAACTACCCGCTTTGAGGGGGTGTAAATGCTGCTTGTGGGAGCAGGTATCTGGTGCAATAAGGGCGTAATTGCTTAAGTAATAAAGTGCTTTAGCATCACCGAAGATCAGATTAAAGCCATTGTAGCTGTCTAAGGGGCCTTGCTTCTGAAGCCACTGCGCTAAGGGATCTGCACCGTACCAATGCGCTGGATCTGCCGCCTGATGTCGCAGGGCATTAAGTACTAAAGCACCACGACTAGTCGCGGTGCTTTTGAGCGCCATGGGATGGCGAATATTGGTAATTAATGCGGCACCGCCTTGGCGATTCATACCTAACCAGGTACCACCGGCTTCTAAGTCCCGACCGGCAATGATCGTATCGTGATCTGGCCAAATATCGGCATAGGCCGTGGCACGACGGTGAAATTCATCGCGATTAGCCGCTATAAATAATGCAATCTCTTGCTCTGGTTGAAAGCGTAGATAGGCGATGCACATTTAATTAATACAAGACCTAGTGCTTGCCGTCGGCCTTAAGTAGTAGTTGGTAAATTTGATCCTTAAGTACAAGCTTTTCTTTTTTGAGCTTATCAATTTCTAAGTCTGCATGGATGGCCGTAGCCGCATTTTGCTCCATGCGAATGATCTTGTGATCAAGTTCGTTATGCTGATCGAATAGCTTTTCAAAGTGTGCATCTTCTTGGCGAAGCTTAGCGATTAGATCTCGATATTCAGGGAACATATGTTTATATCCTTTATGAAGAGTTAAAAGCCTGAATTGCTGTAGCAATTGTTAAAAACTAGGAAAGCACTGAAATGACTTGCTCAATCACCAGCACCTACCTATATTATCCATGAAAAAGGACTACCTGATGGTCGCTTCTGCCTCATAGTCAAGAATTTCCTGAATGGTGTTGTCAGGATTCATAATGGCCACTTTAGGGCGGTGATTTTTTGCTTCTTCGTCAGTCACATAGACGTAAGACATGATAATCACGACATCACCTTTTTGTACTAAACGAGCGGCGGCGCCATTAAGGCAAATTACACGACTACCGCGCTCGCCCTCAATGACATAGGTTTCTAAACGAGCGCCGTTGTTATTGTTCACAATGGCGACTTTTTCATTGGCTAATAGACCCACAGCATCCATGATGTCGCGATCGATAGTCACGGAGCCGATATAGTTTAAGTCGGCTTCGGTCACCACAGCGCGGTGGATTTTGCTGTTCATCATAATACGCATCATAGTTTTCTCTGATTTAAGTTAATTACTTGGAGCTAAGGTGTGCGCTGAGGGGCTGGTTAAAATCCGGCGTCTTTGCCTTGTATCGAAACCTGTCGCCGATACTCGGGCTTAATCAAGCATTGATTTAAAGCGGCGGCTAAACTGTCGCTTGATATTGCTCGTTAAACCGCTCTGGTACGGCTTCTCGGGCAAGTAAAACTGCCCCAGCGCTGATGGATAAAGCGTGATATTGTAAGGCATTCATTATACAAATGTTTTTAAAAGCTTGCTTAAAAAGCTAAAATAACCACAGTTCGAGATTTTTACTGTTTTTGATTAGGATGTATTATGCAAATTAGTGAGGATAACATCACCCTTATACGCCCAGACGATTGGCATCTGCACTTAAGAGATGGTGAGGCATTGGCTCATGTGGTGGCAGACACCGCTAAGCAGATTAAACGCGCTGTGATTATGCCGAATCTGGTACCACCGGTCACCACCACGGCGCAGGCGCAAGCCTATCATCAGCGTATTATGCAGGCCTTAGCAGACTCCCCAGAGGCGCAGGCGGATCCCTCCTTATTAGGCTTTGAGCCCTTGATGACGCTGTATTTGACAGATAACACCGCCGCCGAGGAGATTGTTCGGGCTAAGGCCTCTGGCTTAGTTTACGCAGTCAAGCTGTACCCAGCCGGCGCCACTACCAATTCTGACGCTGGCGTGACCGATCTGTTGGGGAATTGCTCTGCGGTGTTGGAACAGATGCAGCAACTCGGGATGCCATTATTAGTGCACGGTGAGGTCACCGATCCGACGATTGATGTATTTGATCGCGAGGCGGTCTTTATTGATCGGGTGATGCTGCCTTTGCGTCAACGCTTTCCTGAGTTAAAGGTGGTGTTTGAGCATATTACAACCAAAGAGGGGGCGCACTATGTGCGGGATGCAGAGGGGCCAGTAGCCGCCACGATCACGCCGCAACACCTACTGTATAACCGCAATGCTATTTTTACTAATGGTTTGCAGCCACATTATTACTGTCTGCCAGTTTTAAAGCGTGAGGTGCATCGACAAGCGCTGGTAGAAGCGGCGACTAGCGGTTCAGGACGCTTTTTTATGGGCACCGACAGTGCGCCCCATGCGCGCGGTCTGAAGGAGCAGAGTGGTGGTTGTGCGGGTTGTTATTCGGCGCTGCATGCCCTGGAGCTTTATGCGCAGGCATTTGATATGGCCGGCAAACTTGAGCAGTTAGAGGGATTCACCAGTCTCTATGGTGCGGATTTTTACGGTTTAGCTCGTAATACCGAGACCATTAGCTTAAAGCGTCAAGCCTTTGAAGTGCCGACGTATCTACCCTATGTTAATGGTGACACCCTCGTGCCATTGGCTGCAGGTACCACCTTAAACTGGACCTTTGAAGCTTAACAACTCGTTCTCGGAGTAGTAAATGACAGCAGATGCGAAGCGCATGGTGGATTTGCAGCAGGCAGCGGCGGTGGATGCCTATTTTTATCAGCATTTAATTGCCCAAGATAGTTTATTGGCGGAGGTGTTGGAGCGCTCAAAGCAGCACCCGATCCCTTTTGTTCATGTGTCACCTACACAGGGTAAGTTATTAAAGCTCTTAGTGCAGATGATGGCCGCCAAGCGGGTCTTAGAGATTGGTACCTTAGCCGCTTATAGCACCATTTGGATGGGTTTGGCATTGCCCGAGGACGGTAAAATCATCACCTTAGATTATGATGCAAAGCATGTGACGATTGCGCGTGACAATATTGCATTTGCGGGAATGAGCGATAAAATCGAGGTACTTGAGGGGCCCGCAGCCGATACCTTGCAGCGTCTAATCGATGAGGGCTGTGAACCCTTTGATTTTGTGTTTATTGATGCTGATAAGGGGAATAATCCACGTTATTTGGAGCTGTGTTTACAGCTGTCGCGACCGGGGACGGTGATTATCGGGGATAATGTCGTGCGTCATGGTAAGGTAATCGATGAAAACGCACGCGGGTCTAATATCAAGGGGCTACGTAGCTTTTTTGAGTTGATGAGTCAGCATCCGCAGCTTGATGCGACCGCCATACAGACGGTGGGTGCAAAGAGCTGGGATGGCTTTTCAATGGCTATTGTGAAATAAGCGCATAGGCCATCGCTTAGTTGCTCGTTTTGCTCTCAAGCAATTCCCAACGTTCAAATAGCGTGTCCAGTTCATCGCTTAGTTGTAGCAACTCCTCTTGAATGGCTTGTGCTTTGGCTGAGCCCTCGGCATAGGTATCCGGGTGGCTCAGTTGCTCTGATAATCGGGCTTGCTTAGCCTCAAGTGCTGCAATTTTTTCGGGTAGTTGGTCAAGCTCTTTTTGTTCCCAAGGGCTGATGCGATTGCTGCGTGCGCTGCGTGGCTTAGGCGCTTCCTTGGGTTTGTCTTTAGCTAGCTCAGCCTGAGTGCTTGGCTGCGTCTTGGCTTTATCTTTGCTCGCTGCGGTGGCTCTGGCGGCAGCGCTTTGCTCCAACCAGTCCTCATAGCCGCCCACGTAGTCGCGCCAATGACCATCACCCTCATAAGCAATGGTTTGTGTCATTACATTATCCAAAAAGCTGCGGTCATGACTAACGAGTAGGACGGTGCCATTAAAGTCCTGAATCAGCTCCTCTAGTAGCTCTAGGGTTTCAATATCTAAGTCATTGGTGGGTTCATCCATGACTAAGACATTGGCGGGGCGTGCAAAGAGTCGCGCCATCAGGAGACGCGCTCGCTCGCCACCGGAGAGGCTGCTAACTGGAGATTGCGCACGTGCCGGTGGGAATAAAAAATCACCTAAGTAGCTCATCACATGCTGGCGCTTATCGCCAATCTCAACCCATTCGCTACCAGGATTGATCACTTCGGTGAGCTTGGCATTTTCATCTAATTGCTCACGCATTTGGTCAAAGTAGGCGATATTAAGATTGGTGCCGAGCTTTACCGTGCCTGCGGTGGGCTCTAAACGGCCCAAGATGATTTTGAGGAGGGTGGTTTTACCGACACCGTTGGGACCGATTAGGCCGATACGGTCACCGCGCAAAATCGTGGTGCTATAGTCCTTGATCACTTCCTTGTCACCAAAACGATGCGAGATATGCTCTAATTCGGCAACGATTTTGCCGGAGCGATCGCCGGCATCAATGGCAAAGTTCACCTTGCCTTGTACTTCGCGGCGAGCCTGACGCTCGACTCTAAGTGCCTTAAGGCGACGGACCCGACCCTCGTTACGCGTACGTCTTGCCTCAATGCCTTTGCGAATCCAGACTTCCTCCTGCGCTAGAAACTTATCAAAACGCTCTTGCGCCTTGGCTTCGGCAGCGAGCCACTCGGCTTTATGTTCCTGCCAGCGACTAAAGTTACCAGGAAAACTCAATAATTGACCGCGGTCCAACTCAACAATGCGATTAGTGACATTATCCAAAAAGCGACGGTCGTGAGTAATGATCATGCAGCTGATGCCGCTACTTTTAAGCTGTTGTTCTAACCAGGCAATGCCTTCAAAGTCTAGATGGTTTGTCGGTTCATCCAGCAGCAGTAGGTCCGCTTGTTCAACAATGGCGCGCGCTAAGGCAATACGCTTACGGGTGCCGCCCGATAAGCCAGCAATTTTAGCTTCGGGGTTGAGACCTAATTCATCAATAATCGCCTCGGCGCGGGAGGGCTTGGCCCAATCCTCGGTCGCTAAGTAATCACCAGCAATCGTATCAAGTACGGTTTTATCAGGATCTAAGTCCGGCTCTTGCTCTACCGTGATGACCTTAAGGCCACCTTGGCGTTGGATCTCGCCATCATCAGCTTCGCTACGACCATCAATTAAACGCAGCAAGGAAGACTTACCGGCGCCATTGCGACCGATTAAGCCGATGCGCTCGCCTTCAGCAATGATCAAGTCGGCCTGGTCTAGCAGCGCATGATGACCATAGGATAGGCTGACGTTGATAAGGGAAATAAGGGCTTGTCCTGACATAAAGCGATGTATAAACAGTAAAAATTGCACAAAAGAAGCTAATATTATAGAGGAACTGCCATGTTTGCGTTAAAAACCAGGTCTTGCGCTGTGTGGCGTTGTTAGCCTGAGTTGTTGGAGCCATAGATGATAAGAGCATTTTTTATAAAGAGTTTAGTCTGCTTTTTAGCATTCCTTAGTGGCACTGTTTATGCCCAAAGCATCCGCTTTGACTTGTTTGATAATAAGGGTCCCGTGAGTCATGAAAGTTATCCGGGTAAGTACTTGCTTATGGCGATTGGCTACACCTCCTGCCCTGATATTTGCCCAACCACGCTTTATGAATTCGGTGCCGTCATGCGCGCGATTAAAAATCCGGATGCCATTCAGCCATTATTTGTGACGATTGATCCGACGAATGACGAGGTAAATCGCTTAAATGCTTATACTGGCTTTTTTGCCAATGCGGGCGGCCATGTGGCTTTGTTTGACTTTGAGAAAAGCAAGGAAGCCACGCATTTTACAGTTGACTTTTCCCCACGCGAGTTCCGCACCGGTTGGCTAGAAACCACCCTGATATTGGGCGGTGATAAGGCCTTGCAGTTTCAGTCCTTTGATGACCCGAAGGATAAGACCTTAATTGAGCTACCAGCTGCTGTGGCGGATATGTGGGTGAGTGGCGATAGTAAAACACTTTATCTGACGCTCGAGGATGGTGAGCCGCAAGTGTTGCGCTATGATATTCGTCGCCGAGAGCCATTAGCGCCATTGTTGATTCATGGTGTGATTAAAGGCGCCGCTTTGCGTATGGGCAGTACCAATAGCGTTTGCCACTAGCGATAGGCTAAAAAAATACAAATACGCCTGGTTTGCGCTTGGAACTTCCTTGGATGCGATAGAATCTAAACCGAGGGCAAGTTGGGCAATCGCGTGCTTATAAGTACGAGGAAGGTCCGGACTCCATAGGACAGAGTAGCGGCTAACAGCCGTCCATGCCTTTGGCATGAGGAATAGGGCCACAGAGACGAGACTGTTATGAGGGCTTAAGCAATTAGGCACACAGGTGGCGACTTCCACTTGTTGATATAGTGCATTGAGTTGCATTGTAGAAGCATAGCAGGGTGAAACGCGGTAACCTCTACTCGGAGCAACATCAAATAGGCGTACGTACTGCGTCAAGCAGCTAAGGGCGGTCCGTCCGAGTATGCGGGTAGATGGCAAGAGCTTGTTAGTAATAACAAGCCTAGATGAATGATTGCCAACGATTTATCGTTTACAGAATCCGGCCTATAGACTTGCCCCTCCTTTCTTTTTTCGCAGATTCCCACTCGGCCACGCTAATTGTCATAGAAAAGCAAGTGATTGCGATTGCTGTTGACCCTTGGCGCCCACTTCGATGATGAAAAACCACTGTTTTAGTATGGTTTATGCCACTTACATTTACTTTCTTAGATAACTAGTTGAGATTTAAATAAATTATCCCTGCCATGGCAGGGTTTTTTTTGCGCCTAAAAGCATGATTTTGCTTGAAAAAAATAGAAAAATGTCATAAAGTGGAGTAAAAGGGTTATGAAGTGGTATTAAGTGGGATACAAAGATTAAAAGTGGGATAGGGTAGTGATTTTCCAAGGGAACCATCCATTAACGATAGACGCGAAGGGCAGGATCATGATCCCAGCCCGGTACCGTGACGTCTTATTGGAGGGTGCCAAGGGAGAATTAACCTTCACTTGTAATTTTGACGGCGGTTTATTGGTCTATCCACGGGCTCAATGGGAGTCCAAATTGGAAGAGATTATGCGCTTACCCGCTAATCGCGCTTCAGTTAAGAGAACCCTGCTCGGTAACGCGTTTGACGTGGATATTGATAAGGCGGGACGGGTCTTGATCCCAGCACAGCTCCGTGAACGAGCGAGCTTGGATAAGGAGGTGGTGTTGGTAGGTATGGGTCGTCATTTTGACCTATGGGATGCCGCGAAGTATGAGGCATTAGTAGCAGTCGATTTAGAGGCCGGTCTACCAGATGATCTCGATGACTTCTCACTATAAGAGCTAGCGATGAGTCAGGATTTCAGCCACACCACCGTTTTGCTGCATGCTACGGTCAACGCTTTAGTAGACCCGCACTTCAATGCGAAGTCCAAAGCTGTGCATTCTCCACTGCCCGCACAGCAGAAAGACGGCGTTTTTGTTGACGGGACTTTTGGTCGAGGTGGTCATAGCCGTTATTTGCTTAGCCATTTAAGCCCTAAAGCGAAGTTATTCGTGTTTGATAAGGATCCCGCAGCGATTGAAGTGGCGGCAGCGTTACGAGCTGAGGATCCGCGTGTGATTGTTGTGCATGATGCATTTTCTAGCATGGCTGAGGTATTGGCTGCGCATGGAATTGGCAAAGTGCAGGGCATCATGATGGATTTAGGGGTGTCTTCACCGCAATTAGATGACGCTGCCCGCGGTTTTTCATTTATGCGTGACGGCCCCTTGGATATGAGAATGGATACCAGTCGCGGCATCACAGCCGCCGAATGGTTAAATGCCGCCTCATTCGATGAAATTAGAGGAGTGATAAAAGACTATGGCGAAGAACGGTATGCTTTCCAGATTGCAAAGAAGATTGTTGATCGCCGGCAATCCGGCCCATTTCGTAGTACGCTCGAGCTCGCCCAGCTCGTCGCTAGCGTCGTCAAGTCGCGCGAAAAGGGTCACCACCCGGCAACTCGCACCTTTCAAGCTATACGGATTCACATCAACCAAGAACATGAGGAGCTTTCACGCAGCCTCGCGTCAGTGCTAGATTTGTTGGATGTGGGTGGGCGTTTGGCGGTCATCAGCTTTCATTCACTGGAAGATAGGCCGGTGAAGCAAGCAATTGCCCAAGCCTCCACCTTAGATCCGGCGTTGGCCAAGTTGCCACTGCGTGAGACGGAGTTGCCTGCAGCGCGTCTAATCAATCTTGGCAAGGTGCAAGCCTCCGCCGAGGAGATTAAGCATAATCCGCGCTCGCGTTCGGCGATGTTACGGGTGGCAGAGCGTACTGCCGCTGAATAAGGGCTAAGGCGTTGGCATGTTAAGAGTATTGATTTTCGGTTTAATCGCTTTTTTTATTTATAGCGCGATCGAGTTGGTAAGTGCACGTTATGAACAACGGCAGCAATTTACTCAAATTGAACGCGCGACTCGGGTTGAGCGTGAGCTGGAAACGCAATGGCGATTTTTGGAGTTGGAACGAGCGCAATTAACTAGCTCCATGAATATTCGCAGTGAGATCGAAGAAAAGCTGAAAAAGATGCATTCGCCCCAAGTGAATGAAATTATTTACATCAAAGAGTCTGAGCTTAGTCCCATTAGCGAAGTTGGTTCAGAATAGGTAAAAAAATGAAATTAAAAAAAGTTTTACAACATATTCAGCGTTCAAAAAGTCGCAATACGCGCGGCTATAAGCCCCAACTTCGCTTTTTTAATGAGCCGGTGATCGAGAATAAACTGCCTAAATGGCGCAGTTTGTGTATTCTTGGGCTGTTTGTCGGTGGCTTTACCATCGTTTTGGGACAGGCTTTTTATCATCAAATCTACAATAACGACTTTTTACGTGCCGAGGGTGAAAAGCGTTTTGAGGTGAATCAGACCTTGCCGGCCAATCGTGGTCGTATTGAAGACCGCAATGGTGTCTTTTTGGCCACCAGTGTGCCGGTGCGTGCGGTGTGGATTATTCCCGAGGAATTGCAACGAGCCACGCCCGAACAATTTAAGTTTTTAGCTGAGTCGGTTGATTTATCCGTGGCCAGTGTTAAAGAGCGCATGGAAAATCATATGGGTAAGACCTTTGTTTATCTAAAGCGCCAAGTGCCGATGGATAAGGCAGAGAGCTTGCGCGAGCAAAAGTTGCCCGGCGTGTATTTTTTACCTGAGGTTAAGCGCTCCTATCCTCAAGGGCCAATTACTGCCCATTTGGTTGGTTTTACCAATATCGAAAATAACGGTATTGAAGGGATTGAAAAGCATTATGAATCCCGTCTAAGCGGCGTTGATGGTAACCGTACCGTACTGCGCGATCGTCTGGGACGAGTGATTCAGGACGTTTATGCGCAATCACCAGCGCAAGATGGGGAAAATGTCAGACTCACCATTGATAGTCAAATTCAGTATTTAAGCTACCAAGCACTAGAAAAAGCGGTCAAACATCACGCAGCGGATTCCGGTGGGGCGGTCGTCATCGATACCCAAACGGGTGAAATTTTAAGTATGGTCAGTTACCCGAGTTACGATCCAAATGATCGCTCGGCGCGTAAGGGTGCGCTACTTAGAAATCGGGCAGTGACGGATGTGTTTGAGCCAGGCTCAATTATCAAGCCTTTGGTGGCGGCATTAGCATTGGATGCTAAAGCGATTTCTTTAAACACAAAGTTTGCGACTGGTAACGGTAGTTATCGCTATCAGGGCCATACCATTACTGACGTTAGCCGTTATAACGGTACCTTGGATGTGGCGGGTGTGATTCGCCGCTCCAGTAATATTGGTATGACCATGATTGCTGAGCGTTTACGCGCTGAGCAAATGTGGACGGTCTTTAAAGCCTTGGGTTTTGGTACTGCGCCAGAAATTGGTTTCCCTGGCATTGCCACTGGTAATTTAAGACCGTGGGAGCGTTGGCGTTTGATTGAAAAAGCCACCATGTCCTATGGTTATGGTGTCTCTACCTCCTTGCTGCAAATCGCCCATGCCTATACCACCTTGGCGCGCGATGGCGATATGGTTTCTTTATCTTTAATTCGTAGTGAGAAACCAGCCAAGAGTGTACAAATTTTTAGTAAAGAAACGGCCAGAAATGTACGTCGCATGCTAGAGGAAACCGCCGGTCCTAATGGTTCGAAAATTCAGGCGATGGTCGAGGGCTATCGCATTGGTGGTAAGTCCGGTACCGCACGTAAAATTGTTAACGGTAAATATAGCCGCAGTGACTATCGTGGTTCCTTTGTTGCGGTGGCACCGATTTCCAATCCACGCATTGTGGTGGCAGTCACGGTGGATAATCCACGTAAAGCAGGCTATTTCGGTACTCTAATTGCTGGTCCTGCGACGGGTGAAATTATCAGTGGTACCTTAAAGTATTTAAGTGTGCCACCAGATCTTAATGTCGTCCCTACCTTAGAGGCAAATAATAGCAAGGCAACAGCTGCATCCGCTCGCAATCCGCGCGGATAATTATCACGCAACAGTGCAGGAAGTGTTATGCAAGAGCAAACTAAAGAAATTACGGCGATTGTGCAATGGCTACGTCAACATACCGAAAGCCGAGCCGACCTCAAACTTGATTCCAGAGACATCCGAGCGGGGGATGTCTTTGTTGCATCTAAGGGCTTGCATAGTGATGGTGCACAATTTATCCCAGCGGCAATTGATAATGGAGCGGCAGCAATTTTAGTTGATGCCGCTTCAACGCATGTGGCCGAGGCGCTAAGCGAAGCGGCTAGCGCAGTGCCGCTGTTGACAGTAGACCATCTGAAAGGCTTATTGGGCAAGCTAGCGGATGAATGGTACGGACGTCCATCAGAGTCAGTCAAAGTCGTTGCGATTACCGGTACAAATGGTAAAACCTCATGCGCCAGCTGGGTAGCTCAAGCCTTAAATTTAAATAATACACCGTGTGCCACTATCGGTACCTTGGGCGTGATATTACCAGATGGTAGAAACCTAGGCGGCTCCTTAACCACACCGGATGTGCTCAGTCTGCATCGTATATTGGCCTATTTGCGGGACCAAGAGATTTTCACGGTGGCCATGGAAGCTTCCTCTATTGGTCTAGAACAGGGTCGTATGGACGGCATACGCATTGATATTGCTGGATTTACTAATTTAAGTTTAGACCATTTGGACTACCATCAGAGCATGGCTGAGTACGAAGAGGCCAAGGCGATTTTATTTACTTGGCCCGATTTAAAGTTGGCTGTACTGAATGCCAATGATGAGGCTGGTTTGCGTTTGGCGAAGCGCTCAGTGGCTGCCAAGACCTTAACTTACTCGCTTGATGTGGATTCTGCTGCTGATATCCGTGCTTTGCATTACACCTTCCATGACTATGGTTTGTCCTTTATGCTGCACACGGCTCAAGGTGATACGCAAATTTTAAGTCGCTTAGTGGGCGAGCATAATATTTCTAATTTATTGTTAACCGTTGGTATTTTAGAAGGGCTGGGCTGGGGTTTAAGCCGTATTAGCAGAACACTGAGTCAGCTAGAAGCGGTTGCTGGCCGTTTGGAAACGGTCGAACCACTAGTGAATACACAAAATAAACCACTGGTGGTGGTGGACTATGCGCACAGCCCCGATGCCCTCAAGCGGGCACTAGAAGCAATACGCCCTAATGCAGCGGCGCGTGATGGGCGCTTGATTTGTGTGTTTGGTTGTGGTGGCGATAGAGATCGTACCAAGCGCCCAGTGATGGCTGAGATTGCTGAGCAACTAAGTGATTTAGTTTATATCACCAGTGATAATCCGCGCACTGAGGACCCGCATCGGATTTTAGACGAGATTGTGGCTGGTCTTTCTTCGCCATCGGCAGCGAAGTTAGCCATGGTAGAAAGACACCGAGATTACTCCATTCTCTATGCGATTTTGCACGCTGCGCCTGAGGATGTGATTTTGATCACCGGGAAAGGCCATGAGGATTATCAGGAAGTGCATGGCGTGCGTCATTACTTCGATGATCGCCAATGGGCTAGTCTAGGCTTGTTGATGCGTGATGCCTTGGATATTAGTACCGATACGCGTCAATTACAGCCAGGGCAGTTTTTTGTGGCCTTAAAGGGTGAGAATTTTGATGCCCATCGCTTATTGGCTGAGGCTCAAGCTAAAAAGGCTCTAGCCGCTTTAGTCTCCAGTCCTGATAAGCATATCAGCTTGCTGCAAATTCAGGTCCACGATACCCAAGAGGCATTGATGACCATGAGTAAGGCATGGCGCAGTTTATTTAGCTTGCCGGTGATTGCAGTGACGGGCAGTAATGGCAAAACGACCACCAAGGAAATGATCGCGGTCGTTTTAAAAGCAGCCTATGCTGATAATTACCTAGCCACCGAGGGAAATTTAAATAACCATATCGGCGTGCCACTTAGCTTATTAAGACTGCGTGCTACACAGCAAATGGCGGTTTTTGAGTTGGGCATGAATCACCCTGGGGAAATTGCTGTGTTGGCGGATTTGTGCCGACCTACGGTGGCGGTTTTAACCAATGCACAGCGTGAGCATCAGGAGTTTATGCAAAGTGTGGAGGCCGTCGCTCAAGAAAACGCCTCAGTGTTTGCGTATTTGGCCACGGGTGGCGTGGCGGTTTATCCGGCGGCCACTGAGTACACCGCTTTGTGGGATGAATTAAGTCGCCATCGTCAAGCCTTGCGTTTTGCGATTGCAGCGCCGACAGCAGAAATTTACGCCACCGATTTGCAACCACAAAACGCTGGTATTGATTTTGTCTTGCATGCGCATGACAGTAGTACTGAAATTAGTCTACAAATCCCGGGTGAGCATAATGTGAGTAATGCGCTTGCTGCCGCAGGGGCTTGCTTAGCAGCGGGTGTGCCAGTGGCTCAAATAAAGCAGGGCTTGGAAAGTTTTGCTCCGGTCAGTGGACGCTTACAAAACTATGTGCTTAAAAATGGCACGCACTTAATTGATGATAGTTATAATGCTAATCCAGATTCTGTGCGCGCGGCGATAGATGTGCTAAGTGCTTTACCTAGCCCAAGGCTGTTGGTCTTAGGTGATATGGGCGAGGTGGGACCTGAAGGACCGCAAATGCACCGTGAAGTGGGTGCTTATGCCAAGCAAAAAGGTATTGAGTATTTGTTGACTTTTGGTGCCGCGACTGAGGCAAGCAGTCAAGCCTTTGCTGAGGGCGCTCAGCATTTTACGGAGCTGCCAGACTTACTCAAGGCCTTGGCTGAATTAGCGCCAGCAGCTGTATTAGTAAAGGGTTCTCGTTCGATGCGTATGGAGCGCGTGGTGCAGGATTTACTAGATAAACAGGAATAATAAATCTCGCTAGTAACGGGGAATGTACTCATGTTATATGAGCTCTTTAAGTATTTAAGTAAAGATTATAGTTTTTTTTCGGTTTTTGATTATTTGACCATGCGTGCACTGATGGCCAGTGCGACGGCATTGCTTATCGGTCTCGTCGCAGGACCAAAGGTGATCCGCAAGTTGTTAGAGATGAAGGTCGGGCAGGCGGTGCGTCAATATGGTCTAGAAAGTCACCTGGTCAAAGACGGAACGCCGACCATGGGCGGTGTTTTGGTACTAATTTCTATTGCGCTGTCCACCTTGTTATGGGCTGATTTAAGCAATCGCTTTGTGTGGGTCGTGCTCTTTGTGACCGTGGGCTTTGGTGCTATCGGTTGGAGTGACGACTATCGTAAGGTGGTCTATCGCAACCCTGAAGGCATGTCGTCCAAAGAGAAGTTTTTTTGGCAATCAACCATTGGTGCCATTGCCGCCCTTTATTTGAGCTTTGCTGTATCAGCACCCGCCTCCGGCGATTTATGGCCATTATTTAAAGATTGGGTCATGAGTGGATTCACCATGCCGCTACCCGCACAGGCCGATTTGATTGTGCCTTTCTTTAAGAGTGTTAGCTATCCGCTAGGGGTATTCGGTTTTGCTATTCTTACCTGGTTGGTGATTGTGGGCGGCAGTAATGCGGTGAATCTGACCGATGGTTTGGATGGTTTAGCGATTATGCCGACCGTGATGGTGGGCGGGGCGCTAGGTGTTTTTGCCTATGTGGTCGGTCGTGTCGATTACTCAAGTTATTTACTCTTTCCCTATATTCCGGGCGCTGGGGAGATGTTAATTCTCTGTTCTGCCTTGGGCGGCGCCGGTCTAGCCTTTTTATGGTTTAATGCCTACCCAGCGCAGGTGTTTATGGGTGATGTGGGGGCATTGGCTTTAGGTGGGATGCTAGGCTGTATCGCCGTGATTGTACGCCAGGAAATTGTGTTTTTTATTATGGGTGGCGTGTTTGTCGTTGAAACGCTGTCCGTCATGCTCCAAGTGAGTTGGTTTAAATACACGAAAAAGCGCTATGGTGAGGGGCGACGCATCTTATTAATGGCCCCTTTACATCATCATTTTGAGAAAAAAGGGTGGAAAGAAACCCAAGTGGTGATTCGTTTTTGGATTATCACTATTATGTTGGTGTTAATTGGTCTTTCGACCTTAAAATTACGTTAGTCATCTTTTTCAATTTATTCTTTTAGAGTTAGGCCATGGCACAGCACAAAGACTTGTCTCAATCGCATGTATTAGTTTTAGGCTTAGGTGAGACCGGTGTCGCCAGTGCTTTATGGTGCTTGCGCCAAGGTGCTAAGCTGCGTATTGCCGATACCCGTGATGAGCCGGCAGGTCTGGCTGAGATTGAAGCGGCTGCTAAGGCACAGCCGGCAGCGAAGATTTCCTATGCGCTAGGAGCCGCCTCGCTCCAAGCGAGCACCTTAGCGGGGATTGATTCACTGGTGCTGAGCCCCGGTTTATCGCCTAATGCCTCACCGGTGCGGGAGTTTTTGTCCCAAGCCGAGGCGCAGGGAATTGAAATTATCGGTGAGATTGAGCTCTTTGCTCGCGCCTTGCGTGATTTAAAGGCTAGCCGTGATTATGCGTGCGAGGTCGTTGCTATTACCGGTACCAATGGCAAAACCACCGTCACCATGATGGTGCGTGATATGCTGGAGACCGCCGGTTTGACGGCAGTTGCAGCGGGTAATATTAGTCCTGCTGCTTTGAGTGCATTGATGCACGCCTTGGATACCGATGCCCTGCCTCAAGTCTGGGTGCTAGAGCTATCTAGCTTCCAGTTGGCAACGGTACAATCTTTGCAGCCTAAGGCGTCGGTGGTCTTAAATTTAAGTCAGGATCATTTAGATTGGCACGTGGATTGGGCAGATTATGCACAGCATAAAGCTAAGCTTTTACAGTTAAGTGAGACTAAGGTGGTGGCTCGAGCCGATCCGGAAGTGTTAGCGATGGTGCCTGAGGTGGCGGCAGTCGAGGTGATTAGTTTCGGCGAGGATGAGCCGTCCTTACTAGGTGATTTAGGGATTCAGACATTGGGTGGCATGAGTTGGCTTGCCGCCTCCTGTGACGATGAGGGGTTCGAGACGCCATTGAGTGCGGGCGCCAAAAAAAGAAAAGCCGAAGCCTCAACTCGTACACCAGCTCATTTAAAGCAATTGATGCCAGTTGAAGCCTTGCCCGTTAAAGGGCGCCATAATGCGCTGAATGCCTTAGCTGCACTCGCGCTGTGTCGTGCGCTGGGGCTTAATTGGAGTCCATTATTGCGTGCGCTGGCTGCCTTTAAAGCGGCCCCGCATCGGATGAATTTTGTACGCAGCATCGCCGGGGTGGATTTTATTAATGACAGCAAGGGTACCAATGTCGGCGCTACTTTAGCCGGCATTAATGGCTTAGCGCAGTCTCTGGTCGTGATTCTCGGGGGTCTCGCCAAGGGGCAGGATTTCAGTCCTTTATTAGCACCATTGCAGGAAAAGGCTAAAGGCATCATCTTAATCGGGCGCGACGCAAAGTTAATCGAAGCGGCATTGAGCGCAACGGGTTTGCCAATTAAGCACGCCGACTCCATGCAAGAGGCCGTGGTTGAAGCGATGCGTCTCGCCACCGCAGGCGATATTGTGTTACTGTCGCCAGCCTGTGCCAGTATGGATATGTTTAGCAATTATATGCAGCGTGGCGAGGCCTTTGCAGAGGCGGTACAGGATTTAGCGCATGAATATGGAGAAATTTAAATGAGTCTGAGCATGCGCGAGCGCTTTGTGCGTGAGGCGGAACCGGGGATTAATGAGGTTTCGCCCACTCGCAGTAAAATGCGCGACTATGATCTGGGGCTATTATCCATTATCGGCGTGATTTTGGTGCTAGGTTTGGTGATGGTGTATTCCTCCTCAATTGCGCTGACGGATGGACCGAGTAGTGAGGTCGTTAAATTCAACCGCTACTTTATGATGCAAGCCATTTATATTTTTATCGGCTTTTGCGGCATGTTCACGGTATTCAATATCAATATGGACAAATGGGAGGAGCTGTCCTTTCTCTTTTTTGGGGTAGCTGCGGTCTTATTGTTACTCGTCCTCATGCCCTTTATCGGCCGTGAGATTAATGGGGCAAAGCGTTGGATCCCCTTAGGGCCGGTCAATTTTCAGCCGAGTGAGATGATGAAAATGGCCATGGTGCTGTATGCCTCACGGTATGCAATTCGCTTTCGTGATGCCATTGGCTCTTTAAAACCCTTTGAGGGCTTTGTGTGCGGTGTGTTGCCGATTGCAGCCTTATTGGGATTGGCTTTGATACTGACCTTCCTTGAGCCCGATTTAGGCGCTTCCATGGTGCTCGCCTCCATTTGTGTCGGTGTTTTGTTCTTGGGTGGTCTGCATAGTTTTTACTTGGCTGGTCTTGGTCTATTAGGCGTGGGTTTGGTCAGTGCTGCCGTGTTATTCAGCTCTTGGCGCCTTAAGCGCTTGTTTGCTTTCTTAGATCCCTTTAGTGAGGAGTATGCGCAATCCTCAGGCTATCAATTAGTGCACTCCTTAATCGCTATCGGTCGTGGTGAATGGACTGGTGTGGGTCTCGGTTTTAGTATTGAAAAATTACATTATTTACCAGAGGCACATACCGACTTTATATTGGCTGTGATCGGTGAGGAATTGGGCTTTGTAGGTATTCTGACGGTAGTGATTCTGTACTTCTTACTGATTTTTAAATGTTTTAAGATTGGTCGCGTAGCCATTGCCATGGACCGCTACTATAGTGGCCTGGTGGCACAAGGCGTGGGTATTTGGATTGGTTTCCAAGCCTTATTTAATCTCTGCGTTTGTTTGGGTTTATTACCGACCAAGGGCTTAACCCTGCCGATGATCAGTTTCGGTGGTTCAGCCATGGTGATGACACTTTGCGCACTGGGACTGGTGTTCAGAGTAGACTATGAAAATCGTCAATTAATGCGTGGTTTGCCTATTTCAGGCGTGCCTGCGCCAAGGTATGTGTGATGAGTGAAGCAATTGACCCAGCGGTTACGATGACAACTGATGCGCCAGATGCGGCGGTGTTAGCGCCTACGATTCTAATCATGGCGGGTGGTACTGGCGGTCATATTATGCCGGGTTTGGCGGTGGCTGGTGAGCTGGAGCAGCGTGGCTGGAAGGTCTACTGGTTAGGTAATCCCGAGCGCATGGAGGGCGAACTTGTTCCCGCACGCGGTATTCCATTATTGCCAATGCGCTTTGCGGGTTTGCGCGGCAAGGGTTTGGCCGCTTTACTTAAATTGCCTTTTACCTTAGCGACGGCGCTACTTGATGCGCGCCGAGCGTTTAAAAAGGCAAAGCCTGATGTGGTCTTAGGCATGGGTGGCTATGCGGCGGTGCCGGGCAGTATCATGGCGTTTTTAAGTGGCAAGCCAATCGTGCTGCATGAGCAAAATGCGGTCGCTGGTAGTGCGAATAAGCTTATCGCTAAGTTGGCTAAGCGTGTGTTAATGGCGTTTCCTAGGGCATTAGCAAATGGCACAGTGGTTGGTAATCCGGTGCGTGCTGAGCTGTTAAAGCTAGCGCCACCCGAAGCGCGCTTTGCTAATCGCTCAGGACCCTTAAAATTGCTTGTCGTCGGTGGTAGTTTGGGGGCGCTCGCTTTAAATAATTTAATTCCACAAGCGCTGGCCCAGATACCGGTGGCACAGCGTCCGATGGTGACGCATCAGTCCGGTGCGGCACATCTTGAGATACTAAAAAATAATTATCATGAAGCCGGGGTAGAGGCAAATTGTGTCGCATTCATTGATAATATGGCAGATGCGCTTGCAGAAGCGGATTTATTAATTTGTCGTGCTGGTGCCATGACAGTCGCTGAAGTGGCTGCCGTGGGCGTGCCAGCCCTGTTTGTGCCCTTACCGGGGGCAATTGATGACCACCAAACGGCCAATGCTCGTTGGTTGGCTGATGCCGGTGCGGCAGAGCTAAAAGCTCAATCCGCTTTAACTGCCGAGTGGTTGGCACAGTATTTAGTGACGCAGCAGCGAGCGCAACTATTATCAATGGCGTCTAAAGCACGGGCCATGGCGTTGCCCGGTGCGACGCATACAATTGCTGATGTTTGTGAGCAATTGGCTAGGGAATAAAATGAAGCATAGAATTAGAAATATTCATTTGGTTGGTATTGGCGGCTCAGGCATGAGCGGTATTGCCGAGGTCTTGATTAATCAGGGTTATCAGATCAGTGGTTCGGATATTAATCGGAGTGCTGTCACGCAGCGCTTGGAGCAACTGGGCGCAAGAATTTTTTATGAGCATAATGCGACCAATATTGATGCCGCTGAAGCGGATGTGGTGGTGACCTCGACCGATATTTCAGGTGGTAATCCGGAGGTGTTAAACGCCCGTGCACAGGGGATTCCGGTGGTCTCGCGCGCCATGATGCTAGCTGAGTTAATGCGTCTCAAAATGGGTATTGCAGTGGCCGGGACTCATGGTAAAACGACCACCACCAGCTTTGTTAGTAGTATTTTGGCAGAGGCCAAATTTGATCCTACCTTTGTGATTGGCGGTAAATTAAATTCCGCCGGTACCAATGCCTATTTGGGCAAAGGTGATTATATTGTGGTTGAGGCCGATGAGTCGGACGCATCTTTTTTAAATCTATTGCCGGTGATGGCGATAGTGACCAATATCGATGTGGATCATATGGACACCTACGGGCACGATGTGGCGCGCTTACGTAGTGCCTTTGTGCAGTTTACCCAAAATTTACCATTTTACGGTACCGCCATTTTGTGCGTCGATGATGATAATGTCCGTAAAATTATCCCCTTTATTTCTCGTCCTATTGTGACTTACGGCTTTGATGAGGACGCTGATTATCGAGCGAGCGATATTCGTAGTGAAGGTGCGCAAATGTACTTCACTGCCCACAGAAAATGCGGTCGACGCCGTCATTTGGCACCCATCGAGGTGACGCTGAATCTGCCTGGTCGTCATAATGTGTTAAATGCCTTAGCGGCAATTGCTTTAGCGACTGAACTAGGAGTAGAGGATGAGGCGATACTAACCGCACTTAAAAACTTTAACGGAGTGGGGCGCCGCTTTAGCTTTGTTGGTGAGCTTGAAGCCCAAGCCATTAACGGTGGTGGTAAGTTTACCGTGATTGATGATTATGGGCATCATCCGGTGGAGATGGCCGCGACCATTGCCGCCGTCCGCGGTGGTTGGCCCGATCGACGTTTGGTGTTAGCGTTTCAGCCACATCGCTATAGTCGTACCCGTGATTGCTTTGAAGAGTTTGTGCGTGTCCTCGGTCAGGCCGATGAGGTGATTTTAACTGAGGTCTATGCAGCAGGGGAGTTGCCGATTAGCTTTGCCAGTGGTGAGGCACTATCTAAGGCAATCGCTCAAGACGGTAAGGTGCAGCCACAATTTGTCCCCAATATAGAGGATTTACCACAAGCAATTCTGTCCTTTGCGCGGGGCGGTGATATTGTCATAACCATGGGTGCCGGTTCTATCAGCAAGGTACCTGCTAAAATCTTGGAGATTGCAAATGGCTAATACAACGCAGAATTTAGGTAGGGTCGGTGTGATTTATGGTGGCGTCTCAGCCGAACGTGAGGTTTCGCTGAATTCCGGTGCTGGTGTGCATGCGGCTTTGTTGGAAAAGGGCGTGGATGCGCATCTCTTTGATTTGGGTAAGCATAGCTTAGCCGAGTTAGAAGCACAGAAATTTGATCGTGTCTTTATTATTTTGCATGGTCGTTACGGTGAGGATGGTTGCATTCAGGGTGCACTGGAGATTATGGGTGTGCCTTATACGGGGCCTGGGGTGATGAGCTCGGGCGTTGCGATGGATAAAATCATGACAAAACGTCTTTTTATCGAGCAAAATATCCCCACGCCAAAGTATGTTGAGGTGCGTGACGCTGAGGATTTGCAGGCAGCGGTGAAGCAGCTCGGTCTGCCGATGATTTTAAAGCCAGCCCACGAGGGCTCAACTATTGGCTTAACCAAGATTGAAAATGCTGAGCAATTAGACGAGGCCTTAGCCCAAGCAACGCAATACGATAAGGTGTTATTAGCGGAGGAGTGTATCGTTGGTCGCGAGCTGACGGTGGCTGTACTTGGTAAGGGCGCAGAGGCACAGGCCTTGCCCATTATTGAAATTATTGCACCGGATGGGAATTATGACTTCCATAACAAATATCATTCCGATGAAACGCAGTATATTTGCCCAGCTGATTTACCTGCTGAATTAAGTGAAAAAATCAAAGCGCTATGTGTGCAAGCTTATCGTACCATTGGTTGTGAGGGCTGGTCGCGGGTGGACGTGATGTTAAATCATGCGAATGAGCCGTACTTATTGGAAATTAATACAGCACCAGGTATGACGAGTCACTCTTTGGTGCCAATGGCGGCTAAAGCTGAGGGTATGTCCTATCCAGAGCTATGTGTAAAAATTCTTGCCTCTGCTGATTTAAAAGTCGGTCGCAAGGGTTAAAATAGACTGCAGCAGCTTATTTTTACCAAGGTGTTTTAGTGATATTTTCGGATCCCCGTTTTATTAACCGTATAGCCGGTTTTTTAACCGTAGTCGGGGTGCTTATTCTGCTTGGAGCCTTAGGCTATCGGGTGATGAATTTGCCGATGTTTAATATCACACGCATTGTGTTGGAGCCTAAGCAGGGGGACGTTTTATCCTATGCCTCGCCAGCTAGTATTCAAAGCACATTAGATGGACAGGTGCAGGGTAATTTCTTTACACTTGATTTGCTTAAGGTGCAGCGTATTTTAAGCTCATCGCCGTGGGTGCGTCATGTGGATATTACCCGTTTATGGCCAAATGGCTTATTACTACGGATTGAGGAGCATGAGCCCTTTGCTTTATGGAATGACGAGGCATTGATTAACACCTGGGGTGAAAAGTATTTAGCGAATCGCGGTGAAGTCGATCGGCTTGATGACTTACCGCAGTTTTTTGGACCGGATGGTTCGGAGCACTTGGTAGTACAGCGTTATGCAGAGTTGGTGCGGTGGTTAAGTCCTATTAGTTTAAGTGTAAAGGAACTGGGTCTAAGTGACCGTTATTCATGGCGTATTTTATTGGATAATAATATCACCGTGATTATAGGGCGCGACCCCGGGGCTGAGATTGCTAACCCATATGACGGTATGGGGGCGATGAGCTTTGCCGAAACCATTCAGCGTTTTGTACGCAGTTGGCCAGCATTGTTAAAACGAATTGACGGAAGACAGGTAGAACGCATCGATCTCCGCTATACTAGGGGTTTTGCAATTACTTTTGCGGATACAGCCGGTTCTAAATCCTCCGATAAGCCATAAGTGAGTTATTTGAAAGATGAGTCGAGACCACAATAAGGATGTTATTGTTGCCCTGGATATAGGTACGAGTACGGTCGTAGCTATTGTCGCCGAGTGTTTGCCTGATGGTCGCTATGAGGTCATCGGTGTGGGTCAGGCAATTTCACGCGGCATGCGCAAGGGCGTGGTGGTAAATATTGAGCAGATTGTTGGCTCAATCCAGCAGGCACTTGAGGAAGCTTGCCTGATGGCGGATTTTCGTATTCGTGAGGTTTATACCGGCATTGGCGGCAGCCACATTAACAGCTTTAACTCCAGCGGTATGGTGGCCGTGGTTGACAAGGAAGTCAGCTATGCCGATGTGCGCCGTGTGCTCGACACGGCCAAGGCGGTGAATATCGCCAACGATCATGAAATTCTTCATGTGATTACACAGCAATACACCCTCGATAAGCAGGAGGGTATTATCCAGCCGGTCGGTATGGCAGGTATTCGTCTTGAGGTGCGGGTACATATTATTACCGGTTTACAGAGCGCAACGCAAAATGTGGTTAAGTGTATTCGCCGTTGTGGGCTGGAGATTCGTGGATTAGTATTTCAGGCCTTGGCAGCCAGTCAGGTGTGTTTGACGGCTGACGAAAAGGAATTAGGCGTAGCCTTGGTTGATATCGGTAGTGGCACCACCGATGTGGCGGTTTGGCATGGCGGTGCCTTACGTCATACGGCGGTGTTCCCTCAAGGGGGTGATCAAATCACCAATGATATTGCCACCATGTTACGTACGCCGACCCCGGACGCTGAGGACATTAAGTTAAATTACGGTGCCGCTAAAGCCAGTTTGGTCAATACCTTAGAAACTTTCGAGGTGATCGGTTTGGGCAACCGTGAAGCTCGGGAGATGGAGCGTCACGTCTTAGCTCAGGTGATTGAGCCGCGAGTCGAGGAAATCTTGATGGGCGTGATGAATGTGATTGCCGAATCTGGTCATAAGATCACCGGTTTAGTATTGACCGGCGGTACGGCATTATTACCCGGGATTCAGGAGCTGGCCGAGGATATGTTCCAAGTGCCAGTGCGTATCGGGGTGCCGATATATGATGGTAGCTTATCAGATGTGGTTTGTGAGCCGCGTTTTGCTACCGCAATGGGTTTATTAAGCTATTCGCGGATGCAGCAATATGCGCAACATGGCGATATGCCCAAAGAAGGTTTATTAAAACGTCTTTGGAACTTTATTACGAATAGTTTATAGTTTAGAATAGGTATTGCAGTGGAGTCGGGTGGAGATTTCTCAAAGGCAGTGCGAATGACGCATTGGCTCTTTCTTTGAGGTGATTTCCATGTTTTCATCATAGGGAAGTAGGAGTTATTTTTATGAGCATGGATTTAGGTTTCAAGTTCGTTGAGCAGGAGCAGCCTCAAAACGGCACGATTATTAAGGTGATTGGTGTGGGTGGTGCCGGTGGCAACGCCGTCAATCACATGATCGCCAAGGGTCTTAAGGGGGTTGAGTTTATCAGTGCTAATACTGACGCTCAAGCGCTCGCCAGTTCCAAAGCTGAGCAAGTGATTGCCTTAGGTAAGACCGGTTTAGGAGCTGGTGCCAAGCCTGAAAATGGTCGCGCAGCAGCAGAGGCGGCACGTGAGCAAATCCGTCAGGCCTTAAGTGGCGCCCATATGGTATTTATTACCGCTGGTATGGGTGGTGGTACTGGTACTGGCGCAAGTCCAGTAGTAGCACAAATTGCCCGTGAACTTGGCATTCTGACGGTGGGTGTGGTTTCAAAGCCTTTTGGTTACGAGGGTAATCGCCGCATGAACGCAGCTGAAGCGGGTATTGAGAGTTTGTCTGAGCATGTTAACGCATTAATTGTGGTGCTTAACGATCGCTTAGAGGAGATGCTAGGCGGTGAAGCCACCATGCAAGAGTGCTTTGTGGAAGCCGATGATGTATTACACAATGCTTGCGCTGGTATTGCTGAAATTATTAATGTTGAGGGTAATATCAACGTCGACTTCGAAGACGTGAAAACCATTATGAGCGAGCAGGGCCAGGCGATGATGGGTACGGCTACTGCTTCTGGTGAGGACCGTGCCAAAAAGGCAGCCGAAGAAGCTATCGCTTGCCCATTATTAGAGGGTGTGGATCTCAATGGCGCACGTGGCGTATTAATTAATATCACCGCCAGTAAGAGCATCACTCAGCGTGAAGTACGTACAATTAACGAGGTGATTACAAGTTACGCCGATAAGGACGCCGTGATTATTTCCGGAATCGCTTATGACGAGGCTATGGCTGATCAGATTCGTGTGACTGTGGTTGCTACCGGTCTTGGTCGTAAAAAGCCTGAGATTGTAGCGCAAAACTCTGAGGAGCAGCTAGCTCGCACCGGTACGGATGATGCCACGGCAGTGATTCAAAATTTCCGTAGCGCAAGCGGCGGTTTCAATCCGATTCGCACGCCACGTAGTGCACGTAGCGCTCAGTTTAATGTCGGTTTCGGTGATGTGAGCTCGACTGACACACCTAGCTTTACTCGTCGTTCCTTAACGGAAGAAGAGCGTAACGACAGTGATGTGCCAGCCTTCCTACGTAAGCAAGCGAATTAATTACGAGTTTTGTGCTTAGTTGCTAGCGGGGCAGAGGCTATTGTTTTAGCTTCTGCTACTCGCAGTTAATGCTCATCACTTTAATTAAGTGTGCGTGACACCTTAGCGAGCCAATACTGTCTAATCATAGGTATTGGCTTTTTTTGTTACAAAAATATGTCAATTCGTTTAGTTAGTAAAATCTAAATTTTAGACGCGGCTAGGGTATTTACTTAGGTTAAAATGCCTGGTAAATAAGAATTGATTGCAATAGATTTGATGGAAACTTGCCATGTTAAAACAAAGAACGATACAAAAGGCGGTCTCAACCATAGGTGTTGGCGTACACTCTGGTCAGCGCGTTGAGCTGACTTTGCGCCCTGCAGAGCCTAATACGGGGATTGTTTTTCACCGTATTGATACGCCCGAGATGATTGATTTTCCTGCCTTTGCGGAAAACGTCGGTAACACACGCATGGCCTCAGTTCTTGTCAATGGTGAATACCGTGTTTCCACGGTTGAGCATCTGATGTCTGCACTTGCCGGATTAGGTATTGATAATCTGCATGTTGACCTAAGTGGTGAAGAAGTGCCGATTATGGACGGTAGTGCGGCAACCTTTGTGTATTTGATACGCTCTGCCGGCATTGTTGAGCAGGATGCGCCTAAGCAATTTATTCGTCTCAAGCGAGTGGTAGAAGTGATTGAGGGTGAGGGTGATAGCGCCAAATGGGCGCGTCTTGAGCCTTATCCAGGCTTTGCTTTAGCTTTCTCTATTGATTTTAAGCATCCAGCCATTGCCTCCACGGCAAATTTTGCTGAGGTGGATTTTGCGGTAGATTCTTTTAGCAAAGACATTGCGCGTGCCCGTACCTTTGGTTTTGCCCAAGAGGTTGAGTTATTGCGCTCAGCCGGTTTAGGTCGTGGTGGTAGTTTAGACAATGTGATCGTGCTGGATGAATATCGTATTCTCAATGAAGACGGTCTGCGCTATGACGATGAGTTTGTTAAACACAAAATCCTAGATGCGATCGGTGATTTGTATTTGGCCGGTAAGCCCTTGCTCGCTAAATATGTAGCGTGTAAGTCGGGCCATGATCTGAACAATAAACTAGTACGTGCCTTATTGGCACAGCCTGATGCCTATGAAGTTGTGACCTACGAAGCTGAGGTCGCCAAGGCCGCAGGTTTTGGTCGTGATTGGCAGCTTGCCTAGTTGAACACGTCGCTCACAAGTCTAGGTGGTACTTCTTATCACCTTTAACTCTACATTTTGCAATGCTAGGCCGTGCTTATTAAGATGGCGCATCATGCTCGGGGCGAGTTGCTTAATTTTTGCGGCACAAGCATTGTTAGCGACTGCTAATCGTAGCGTGCCACCTGTATAATTAATAATCAAACACTGCTTTGTTAGTTCAGTGCCTAAGACACTGACTAACAGCGGTTGTAGCTTTAAAATCGTACGTGCCCGTTGTAGAACCTCGCCCGTTGCTTGCTCTTGTTCTAACCACTCAATAGCGGTGTGAAAGTTGGGCGGTTGACGATAATTACGATGTGATTTCATACTAAGGATGTAGCTTTGGCTAAAAAATTTGTATCACCTCGACGAGCCAAACAAAAAACGCAAAAGGTTTGGTCATTTAGCATCACCGTCTTGTGTGTCTTTATTGCCCTGGTGTCAGGTGCTTTGCTAGAGCGCCGCTTTGGCTATCAGCAGACAAAAGGGACTGTTGAGGCCACGAGGGATATCTCTAGTGTACAGCAAAACCCCGCTCAACAACATTTGATTGAACAAAGCTTGGCACAACTGGCGCAGCAATTAGCTGAAGCTAAAATTATGCTAGAAGACATCACCCGACTGACTAATCGCCTAAGTAGTGATAGCGCCATAAACCTCGGCATTGGTGGCAATACTTTTGCGCAGCCGAGTTTAAGCGAGGATGCGAAACCGATGGAGGAGTTTATTGATGAGGGCGGTTACTCCGGTGAGATAATCGGTCGTGAGCTTGATCTGCTTAAGCAAAAGCTTAATTTGCAGCTAAATCGTGTACGTACCTTCGATGTTTTAATGCAAAGCCGTCAAATTGCCTTAGATAGGGTGCCCACTGGGATACCAGTATCGATGCTGCAGGCGCGTATGACCTCGCCGTTTGGTTGGCGCTTACATCCCGGAAGTGGTGAGTCGCGATTGCATGCCGGGGTGGATTTTGCAGCGCCTAAGGGCACACCGATTTATGCGGCCAGTAGCGGGGTGGTGGCGAGGTCAAGCTATGTCTCTGGTTATGGTAATTTAGTTGAGATTGATCACGGCTCGGGTGTCAGTACGGGATATGAGCACAATAGCGAAAATCTGGTGGAAGCGGGTGATTTGGTGACGCGTCGTCAACTGATTGCACGCATTGGTAATACCGGTAATTCGACCGGCGCGCATTTACACTTTGAGGTGCGAGTGGATGGGGTACCCATCGATCCCATACTGGTCTTAGGTAAGGATCTCTCGCAAGTCAAGCTAGGTGCCGGCAGTTCTTTCTTAGATACACTGAAGTTACTAAGTCAAGAATAAGTGCACAATTGCTTTTTGATAAAAAGCCACGGCAATATCTTGATATCTACAAACTTAGCCTCAAATACACAGGCTGATAGGTTAAACTGTAGGGCAATACCGCTTCATCACTTGGGGTCGAAGTCGGTCTTTTTAATATTCACACTATTAACAATATGATTTCCATTATTAAAAAAATCATCGGTAGCCGTAATGATCGACTACTCAAGCAATACCGAAAAATCGTAGCCAAAATTAATAAACTAGAGCCTGAGATGCAGGCTTTGAGTGATGAGCAGTTAGCCGCTAAAACCACCGAGTTTAAAGAGCGATTAGCGGGTGGTCAGAGCTTAGATGATATTTTGCCTGGGGCATTTGCGGTAGTGCGCGAGGCCTCCGTACGTGTGTTGGGGATGCGCCATTTTGATGTGCAGTTAATCGGTGGTTTAGCACTCCACCAGGGTAAGATTGCCGAGATGCGTACCGGTGAGGGTAAGACTTTGATGTCTACCTTGGCGGTGTATTTAAATGCCCTAGCCGGTGAGGGGGTGCATGTTGTTACGGTTAACGAATACTTAGCGGCGCGTGATGCTCGCAATAATGGTCGCCTATATAATTTTTTAGGCTTAAGTGTGGGTGTGGTTGCTTCGAATCAGAGCAACCCTGAAAAAATTGCCGCCTATCGCGCTGATATTACCTACGGTACTAATAATGAGTTCGGCTTTGATTACTTACGTGACAACATGGAGTATCGGGTTGAGGACCGTCGTCAGCGCAAGTTGTATTATGCGATTGTGGATGAGGTCGACTCGATTCTCATTGACGAGGCGCGCACCCCATTAATTATTTCAGGTCAAGCTGAGGACAATACTGAGCTTTACCAAAAAATGGATGCGGTGCCAGCGATGATGACGCGCATGGCCCATGAGCCACGTCCGGATGAGCCGGAGCCCGAGGGTGATTTCTGGGTTGATGAAAAAGCACAACAAATTCATTTATCCGAAGCGGGTCATGAAAAGGCGGAGAACATCTTACGTCAACTGAATATTTTGCCTGAGGGGCAGTCATTATACGATCCGCGCAATATCAGCTTAGTGCATCATTTGATGGTGGCCTTAAGGGCGCATAATCTTTTCCACCGCGATCAGCACTATGTGGTGCAGGATGGTGAGGTTGTGATTGTTGACGAGTTCACCGGCCGCTTTATGCAGGGTCGACGCTGGTCAGACGGTTTACACCAAGCGGTTGAAGCCAAAGAAAAAGTTCAGATTCAAAATGAAAACCAAACCTTAGCCTCTATTACGTTCCAGAACTACTTCCGGATGTACGAGAAGTTGGGTGGTATGACCGGTACGGCAGATACTGAGGCCTATGAGTTCCAGCAGATTTACGGTTTAGAGACGGTCATTATTCCGACCAATTTACCGATGATTCGTGAGGATCAGAACGATCAGATTTTCAAGAATGATGAGCAGAAGTTTGCCGCTATCATTAAGGACGTACGTGATTGCTACGAGCGTAAGCAACCCGTCTTGGTCGGTACCACCAGCATTGAAAACTCTGAGTTATTATCGAATCTTCTGAAAAAAGAGGGTTTACCGCACGATGTATTAAATGCTAAGCAGCACGCACGTGAGGCAGAAATTGTCGCCGAAGCGGGTAAGCCAGGCGCCATTACCATTGCCACCAATATGGCAGGTCGTGGTACCGATATTGTGTTGGGCGGCAGCATTGAGAAAAGTATTAATCTGGTGATGGCCGACGATTCGCTTACTGCGGAACAAAAAGCATCTCGTATCAAGGAGATTCGCGAGGCGTGGGCGCCGATTAACCAACAGGTTAAGGAGGCCGGCGGTCTACGTATTATCGGTACTGAACGACATGAATCACGACGTATTGATAATCAGTTGCGTGGTCGTGCGGGGCGTCAGGGTGACCCAGGCTCATCGCGTTTTTATTTAAGCTTGGATGATCCTCTGATGCGTATTTTTGCGGGTGAGCGCGTACGTGCCATCATGGAGCGACTCGGTGTTGATGGCGAGCCGATTGAAGCCAAAATGGTAACCCGCTCCATTGAGTCTGCTCAGCGCAAGGTAGAGAGTCGCAACTTTGATATTCGTAAGCAATTACTTGAGTTTGATGATGTGGCCAATGATCAGCGTAAGGTGATTTATGGTCAACGTAATGAGGTATTAGAGTCTGCCTCATTAACGGATATTCTCGCTAACATGCGTCATGACGCCATGGCTGAGGTGGTGCACCAATACGTGCCTGCTGAGTCAATGGAGGAGCAGTGGGATATTCCAGCCTTGGAAAATGTCTTAGCTAGCGAGTGGAAGTTAGAGGTCCCTGTGAGTCAATGGCTTGCTGAAGATAGCAATTTAGACGATGAGGGAATTTTGGAACGCGTGCTTGAAGCGGCTGATAAGCATAACCAGGAGAAAATTGACTTGGTGGGCGAGCAGTCATGGGCGCAGTTTGAGCGTTCGGTGCTATTGGATCGCATGGATGCTAGCTGGCGCGAGCATTTATCGGCACTTGAGCATTTGCGTCAGGGGATCCATTTACGTGGTTACGCGCAACGCGATCCTAAGCAAGAGTACAAAAAAGAGGCATTTGCTCTGTTCTCCCATATGTTGGATCGTATTCGTGATGAAGCCGTGAAGATCTTGATGACGGTTCAAATTCAAGCACCTGAGCAGGTGGCTGAGGCACAGCAACAGCAGTCATCAGTGAAAAATATGCAGTACCACCATCCTCAGGCCGATGGCGCTGAGGATAGCGCTGACGGCGTCACTGTCTCTGAGGAGGGTGATGTGTCCGCTGGCGGTATCACGGTTAAAAATATGATGAAGCATGTAGGTCGTAATGATCCATGCCCATGCGGTAGTGGCAAGAAGTACAAGCACTGCCATGGCAAGTTAAGCTAGTTTTAGCGATAAATTTGTCCCGTATAAAAGCTCACTAGTTCATGAGGATTAGTGAGCTTTTTTGATGAATCTTTTGATCTATCTCAAGTTTTTTATCTGATTCTCTCTATAGAATAAAAGATAGAGGTGCAGTCTTATCGGCTTATCAATGGCTTATGCCCTCAATTGTTTTTCTTCCTCATATCAATTGATTTGTTCTTGTCGTTATTTAGCGTAGTCATTGCTAAAGCATAGTGTGTCCTCTAGTCTCGATTTAACTATTTGGAGGAATTCATGAGTGATCTTAAGTGCTCAGTGCAGGCTCAAGAAAAGCTAAGCATCGCCACCTTATTGATGTTGGTGCTGATGTCTAGCGTGACCTTCATTGCGATTTTGTCAGAGATGATGCCCGCTGGTGTGTTGGATCATATCAGTGAGGGTTTGGCTATTTCGGTTGAAAGTGCCGGTCAGATGATCGGGCTCTATGCCTTAGCGAGTGCCATTGTGGCGGTACCATTAGTAACGGCGACGATGCGCTTTAATCGTAAGCCATTATTGCTGTGGTTATTATTTGGTTTTGCCTTATCCAATATTGTGGTGGGCTTTTCTAGTTCCTATCTGTTGACCCTTGCGATGCGTCTTATTGGGGGTGCCATGGCGGGTATTCTTTGGGCCATGATTACCGCCTATGGGATGAAGATCGTATCGTCCAATCATCATGGGATGGCCATTGCCATCATTATGGCGGGCACCACCCTTGGGGTGAGCTTTGGCATGCCCTTGATGACATGGATTGGTACCAGTTGGGGTTGGCGCATTGAGTTTTTTGCATTGGGTGCGCTGATTGTGGGGATTATGGTGTTGGCCTTTTTCTTCCTACCGTCGGTGCCGGGTGAGCAAGTCACTCAAGAAAATAATCCCTTAAGCCTTTTAAAAAATAAGCATGTGCTGAATATTTTATTGCTTACTTTGCTTGGGGTGATGGCGCATTATGCGGTGTACACCTATATCACGCAGCTAGTGGACAGGGTCAATGTGCCTGGCGGTATTGAAACGGCCTTGCTGTTATTTGGTATTGGCTCCTTTATCTCCATTATGTTGGCAATGCGCTTTACCGATACGAGTTTACGTCGATTTACCAGCTTGATGTTCTTGTTAGGGGCGCTGGGTTTGGGCATGCTGTATTTTATCGCTCATTATTATCTGGCAGCTTATATCGCTTTTTTCTTATGGGGCATTTCCTTTGGGCCGCTGGTGACTATGTTACAAACCGCAGTGGCAAGTCATAGTGAAAGTGCCAAAGCCATTGCCACCAGTGTGCAAAGTAGTATGTTTAATTTTTCGATTCTATTAGCGACTTCCTTTGGTGGTTTTTTATTAGCTCATGCAAATATCATGGCGGTGGTGATGTTGGCCGTGATTTTATTAGCTGCAGCCACGATGATTTCCTTTATCTCCAAAGGTACCTTAGGTGAGCAGTAGTAGCTTTACCCTGATTGAAAATAGGAGTTTAAAATGACTAAGAAATTTATTAATGCGACAATTTATCGTCAACCCGATGCCAAAGAAATTTTAATTGAGGACGGTAAGTTTAAAGCCATTGGCAATCATTTACCCGATGCCAAGGAGGTCATTGATTTAGAGGGTAAACTGGTTTTACCTCCCTATGTTGATTCACATATTCACTTGGATTATGCCTATACCGTGGGTGAGATGGAGGGTATTGGGGCCAAGACAGGCACGCTGTTTGAGGCCATTGAGAATTGGCCTAAATACAAAGCGACGATGAGCAAAGAAAGTGTTAAGGCGCTTGCCCGCAAGGCGATTTATGACGAGGTATCACAAGGGGTGCAGCATATTCGTACCCATGCGGATGTCACTGATCCGAAGTTTACGGGTTTCAAGGCTTTGATGGAGCTAAAAGAGGAGTTAGCCGATAAGGTCTATATCCAGATTGTGGCCTTTCCGCAAAATGGTATGTACACTTACAAAGGTGGTCGTGACTTAGTCGAAGAGGCATTAAAAATGGGTGCCGAGGTGGTGGGTGGCATCCCTCACTATGAGCCTGCACGTGAGTTTGGTGAGAAGTCGGTCCATGATACGGTGGAGTTAGCGCTGAAATACGACCGTTTGATTGATGTCCACTGTGATGAGATCGATGATCCGAATGCACGCTTTGTGGAGCTACTGAATGCTTTAGTCCTCATGGAGGAATATGGTGTGCGTACTTCTGCGAGTCATACCTGTTCTTTTGGCTCAGCGGATGATGCCTATGCCTTCCGTATGTTTGACCTCTTTATGAAGAGTAAAATGAATTTCGTTTCCCTACCGACTGAAAACGCCTACTTACAGGGTCGTCAGGACACCTATCCGAAGCGTCGCGGTCTTACTCGGGTTAAGGAATTTATGCATATGAATATTAACGTGGCCTTTGGTCAAGACTCCATCAATGATCCATGGTACCCATTAGGTAATGGCAACTTGATGAATATTTTGGATAACGGTATCCACCTCAGTCAGTACGCCAGTCCTGAGGAGCTAGAAAATGCCTTTGATCTGATTACTTATAATGGGGCAAGATGTCTGAATATTCAGGATGAATATGGTCTAGACGAGGGTAAGGCTGCGAACTTCATTGTCTTAGATGAGAAGACAGTCTTTGATGCCATTCGCCGCCGTGTGGATGTGGTCATGTCCGTGCGCAATGGCGACTTCCTCTTTAAGAAAAAGCCGCAAGCGTTTGAGGTTGAGTTTAAGTTGTAGGAAGAAAATAGGGTGTAGCGATGTCTTGGCTACACCCTTTAATTTATCGTGATCGCAATGTATCACGCTGCTCGTCTTGGAGCGCATCACCGCGCCCGTCTTCATGGGGTGTCAAATTTACTTGAGAGACCTTAGTAACAGCAAGCGCTGAAAATCATCCATGTCACGAGCGGCTTTATTGCGCATTTTGAACTGCCAAGCGGCGCTTAGCATCGAGTTAGCGCTTGTTCTCAGTTGGTATTAAGCTTGTTAGCTATGAAACCACTAGCGATAAGGGAGCAGTTTAGTCTTCTTGGCTCGTCCAGGGGTAAATCAGGGGCGTCTGGAGGGCTAGGCTGAAAGATGTTATACTTTGGCTTAATCAATATTAAATATTTTTGCCTTTATACCCATGTAACTTATCGCTACCTCCTTTTTTGCTTTGTTTTTCTGTTGTTTAATAAAGCACAGTGGGTAGCTCATGGCGTCTTTATTTTTCCTTGCTGTTCGCTCAAGCTGCCTGCTGTGCAGAATTGGATTTCTGCATGTCTAATTTATATTCCACGTGGTTTTATAATGCGCGTCGAGATGTGATCTCGGGGCTCTTAGTTGCCTTGGCGCTCATCCCTGAGGCCATCGCTTTTTCTATTATTGCTGGTGTAGATCCTAAAGTGGGCTTGTATGCCTCTTTTAGTATCGCCACCATTATTGCGTTTGTAGGTGGCCGCCCAGGCATGATTTCGGCTGCGACTGGAGCGATGGCGTTGGTAATTGTGTCTTTAGTTAAAGACCATGGTCTGCAGTATCTGTTAGCGGCTACCATTTTGGCAGGCTTAATTCAAATCGTAGCAGGTATGATTAAACTGGGTGCTTTGATGCGTTTTGTGTCTAAGTCTGTGGTCACTGGCTTTGTGAATGCTCTCGCTATTCTTATTTTCTTAGCTCAGCTGCCTGAGTTAAGGAATGTCACTTGGCATGTCTATGCATTGACTGCCTCCGGTTTGGCTATTATCTATCTACTACCGCGTATCACGACTGTGCTTCCCTCGCCTTTGGTGACGATTGTGGCGTTAACGGCTATAACGATGTGGTTTGGCATTGATGTGCGCACAGTTGGAGATATGGGAGAGTTGCCAAATACGCTACCTATTTTTCTTATTCCCGATATTCCTTTTACTTTAGAAACCTTACAGATCATCTTTCCTTACTCCTTGACCTTAGCGGTAGTGGGCTTATTAGAGTCGTTGATGACCGCTTCCATCGTTGATGACATGACAGATACCCCAAGTAATAAGAACCGTGAAAGTATGGGCCAAGGTATAGCAAACGTGGCTACAGGTTTTTTGGGTGGGATGGCAGGCTGTGCCATGATTGGGCAGTCGGTGATTAATGTGAAAGCGGGTGGTCGAGGTCGTTTATCTACCTTATGTGCTGGTGTTTTTCTACTGATTTTGATTGTGTTTTTAGGCGATTGGGTTAGCCAGATTCCTATGGCTGCAGTGGTTGCTGTCATGATTATGGTTTCGATTAGTACCTTTGATTGGCAGTCCGTTAAAAATCTGGTGGTACACCCCAGAAGCTCTAGTGTCGTAATGATCGCTACAGTAGTCGTGACTGTGTGGTCGCATGATCTAGCAAAAGGCGTCCTAGTAGGCGTGTTGTTATCAGCCATCTTTTTTGCGCACAAAGTAGTGGATATATTATGTGTGCATAATTATCTTTCCGAGGATGGGACGTGCCGTATTTATAAAGCTAAAGGGCAGCTGTTTTTTGCGTCAGCAGGACAGTTTGTTGATAGTCTAGATTTAAATGAGCCTATCGAGTCAATACACATTGATTTGTCTGAGGCGCATATTTGGGATTTAACAGCAGTTGAGGCTTTAGAGAGGGTGCACACCAAGTTGAGTCATAAAGGGGTGAAGGTTTACTTTATTGGTCTGAATAAGCAGTCCCGTCGTATTATTTTACAACTGGCAAACGAGCCTAAAAAATTATTAGCGGTATCTCGTTAAGTCATTTATTTTAAAGAAAGAGCCTGATTTTATAGATCAGGCTTTTTTGTAGCCATTGATAGCATTTCCACTATATTCGCATTATTGAAATAGCTGATATCTTTAAACACTGATCAACGAAGAAGTTATGAATGAGCTTCGGGTATCCCCTTTGCATTACGTGTATAGCAGCCGGTGAGGTCTGCCCTATTTGTCCGGCTCATCCCGTTACAGCGCACTGGGGCTATTCCTATCTTTTTAAACTCGGTGACTCAGAAGAGGAAAAGTTAGCTAAGATGAGCCTCAAGCTTAGCGGCTAAGGCTGTCTCATACAGTTGCTTGCGCAGCTTGTCTGTGAGTGCCTCAATGCTATCGACATGGCTCGGCTGTGAATGTTCAGCCTCTGCACCATGCTTTTCGTTGAGTTAATAGCTATTATCATTTACTTGCATGAACCGTCGCAAAATTGTGTCTTGACGGTTCTATGTAAGTAAAGGGGCGCAAACTACATTCTATTTGATAAGCTTACGGATGGGGCTAAATGTGAAAGCTTAAACTATAATTGCAGTTAATAAATGAAATAAAGATAACCATTAACACCGCATTGAGATAATTATGACGAGTACACAGCAAAGAGAAGAGTTACATCGCCGCATTTGGCAGATCGCCAATGATGTTCGAGGTTCCGTCGATGGTTGGGACTTTAAGCAATATGTTTTGGGGACATTATTCTATCGCTTTATGAGTGAGAATTTTGCTCGCTTTATTGAAGCAGGTGATGAGAGTGTCAATTATGCAGCCCTATCAGATGAGGTGATGACTAAGGAGCTCATTGAGGATTGTATTCGTGTAAAGGGTTACTTTATTTACCCTAGTCAGCTCTTTCAAAATGTGGTCAAAGATGCGCATAAAAATGAAAATCTTAATATCGATTTGGCCAATATTTTTGCTGCCATTGAAAATTCAGCCAATGGCTTTGAGTCAGAAAACGATATTAAAGGGCTCTTTGCGGATTTTGATACGGGTAGTAGCCGTCTGGGTAATACGGTTGCCGAGAAAAATAAACGTCTAGCGGCGGTATTAAAAGGGGTGGCAGAACTGGATTTTGGTGATTTTGAAGAGAACCAGATCGATCTCTTCGGTGATGCTTATGAGTTTTTGATTTCTAATTATGCAGCTAATGCAGGTAAGTCTGGGGGCGAATTTTTTACCCCACAAAGTGTTTCTAAGCTTATCGCTAAGTTAGCACTGCATGGTCAGACTTCAGTCAATAAAATCTATGACCCGGCCTGCGGCTCAGGATCATTGCTACTGCAAGCGCAAAAGTATTTTGATGTGAGTAATATTGAAGAGGGCTTTTTCGGTCAGGAAACTAATCACACGACCTATAACTTAGCTCGTATGAATATGTTCTTGCATAATGTTAACTACGATAAGTTTCATATTGAGCGTGGTGATACCTTATTAAAACCGCGGTTTAAGGATGATAGACCCTTTGATGCGATTGTCTCGAATCCACCTTATTCAGTTAAGTGGCCAGGCACGGATGATCCGACCTTAATTAATGATGAGCGCTTTGCGCCAGCTGGGGTGCTAGCGCCCAAGTCTAAGGCGGATTTAGCCTTTATTATGCATAGCTTGAACTATCTATCCAGTAAGGGCCGGGCTGCTATTGTGTGCTTTCCCGGTGTGTTTTACCGGGGTGGGGCCGAAAAACAAATTCGTCAATATTTAGTTGATCATAACTATGTAGAAACCGTGATTTCGATGGCGCCGAACTTGTTCTTTGGTACCTCCATTGCGGTGACGATCCTAATGCTAGCAAAAAATAAAAGCACCACCAAAACACAGTTTATTGATGCCAGTGAATTATTTCATAAGGTCACGAATAATAATGTGCTGTTAGATGAGCATATTCAAAAGATAATGGCCGTCTTTGATAGTAAAGAGGATATTCCTCATTTTGCACAGAGCGTGGACAACGAAGTCATTGCTCAGAATGACTACGTGTTATCTGTCAGTAGCTATGTCGAGGCAAAGGATACGCGCGAGGTAATTAATATTACTGAGCTAAATGCAGAGATTGAAGTGACGGTGAAAAGGATCGAGCAGTTACGTGCTGAGATCGATGCGGTTATCCAAGAGATTGAAGCCTAAGCGAAATATTTTTATACACCATGGAGAAAAATCGGGATTTCCGATTTTTCTACCAAAGCAGCTGAATATCAAGCTTTTGCGCGCTGAAACGGGCGCAATCGTGGCAGAAATTGAGAGTGCATAGGAAAAGATAAGGGAAATGAGTTTTTTAGAAAATTTGTTGGATGGTGCTGAGGTTGAGTGGCTGCCTTTGGGTGAGCTAGGGGAGTTTATTAGAGGTAATGGGTTGCAAAAGAAGGACTTAGTTGAGGAGGGGCATCCTGCAATACATTATGGTCAGATATATACTCTTTATGAAATATCTGCAAAAGGTGCGTACTCCTTTGTTGATGAAGGTTTGGCTGTCAAGTTAAGAAAAGCACGAACCAATGATCTTTTGATCGCAACCACATCTGAAAATGATACAGACTTGGCTAAACCATTAGCTTGGCTTGGGGGAGATGTGGTTATCTCTGGTGATATGATGTTGTTTAGGCATAAACAAAATGTAAAATATCTTGCCTATGTGTTTATGACTGATAGCTTCCAACAACAAAAAAATAGATATATTACTGGAGCTAAAGTGCGTCGTATATCCAGTAAAGACTTATCTAAAATTACGGTACCAATCCCATGTCCATACGATCCTGCAAGATCGTTGAAAATCCAATCTAAAATTGTCCAGATTCTGGACAATTTTACGGAGCTTACAGCGGAGCTTACAGCGGAGCTTACAGCACGTGAGAAGCAGTATGAGTATTACCGTGATTTGTTGCTAAGCGAGGAAGAGTTGAATAGCGTTGGTTTTGAGTGGAAAGCTCTAAAAGAAGTGACTTCGACGACGAGAAATATCCGCTGGGCAGAAACAGGTGAAACTTATCAATATATCGATCTGAGTTCCGTGGATCGTGGAAACAAAAAAATTACTGCAGCAGAAGAGATATCTGCAGAGACTTCGCCTAGTAGAGCTCAAAGAATAGTCGAGCTTAATGACGTTATCTTTGCAACAACACGCCCAACGCTAAGGAGATACACTCTAATTAGTGAAGAGTACGATGGCCAAATTGCGAGTACAGGGTATTGTGTATTAAGGGCAAAAGAAGAAGTGGTATTGCCCAAATGGATTTATTATTGCATTGGTACGAGTAGATTTAATGACTATGTCGAGCAAAATCAGAGTGGCTCGGCGTATCCAGCTATTTCGGATGCCAAGGTTAAGGAGTTCGAAATCCCAGTCCCACCCCTCGCCGAACAAGAACGCATCGTCGCCATTCTCGATAAATTCGATACCCTGACAACCTCAATCACAGAGGGCTTACCCCGTGAAATTGAATTACGTCAAAAACAATACGAATATTATCGTAATATCCTTTTAAGCTTCAATAAACTAGAAGAGGCCTAGTGCCACACCTTGAGGAAAGTTAATGACAAGTCATCAGGCCATTGCAGAATCGAATAATTTTATTATCCTAAGTAAGCTTGAGCGATCCTACAGCATCGATGGTAGTTATCAGTCTGAAGCACAATTAGAAAGTCAGCTGATCAAAGACCTACAGCAACAAGGTTATGAGTACTTGGCTAATATCAAAACGTATGAAGATATGTTGGCTAATGTGCGCCTACAGTTACAAAGCTTGAATCAGCTCACTTTTAACGATAATGAATGGCAACGCTTTGTCACGGAGTATTTGGATAAACCGAGTGAGGGGCATCTTGAGAAGTCCGCAAAGGTGCATCATGACCATATCCATGACTTTAGTTTTGATGATGGGCGTCGAGCCAATATTTATCTCTTTGATAAAGATAATATTTCCCGCAACAAGCTGCAAGTTATTAAGCAGTTTGAGCAACAAGGAACGCGCCTAAATCGCTACGATGTGACGATTCTTGTCAATGGTTTGCCGATGGTGCAAATTGAGCTAAAGCGTCGTGGCGTAGCAATTCAGCAGGCGTTTAATCAGGTGCATCGCTATAGTTTGGAGAGCTTCAATAGTGAGAACTCACTCTATAAATATTTGCAGCTGTTTGTGATCAGCAATGGCACCTATACTCGCTATTTTGCAAACACCACGAAGCGTAATAAAAATAGTTACGACTTCACCATTGAGTGGGCGCTTGCCAATAATCAGGCGATTAAAGATCTACAGCATTTTACCGCAAGCTTTTTTCAGAAAAACACCTTACTTAATGTGTTGCTACGCTACGCTGTTTTTGATAGCACACAGACGCTATTAGTGATGCGCCCGTATCAAATTGCGGCAACCGAGCGTATTTTATGGAAAATTCAAAGTGCCTATCATGCCAAGAACTGGTCTAAGCCTGAGAGTGGTGGCTACATTTGGCATACCACTGGCTCAGGTAAAACATTAACCAGTTTTAAGGCCGCACGCTTAGCCACACAGTTAGACTTTATTGATAAGGTCTTCTTTGTGGTGGATCGTAAAGACCTCGATTACCAGACGATGAAGGAGTATCAAAGCTTTGCGCCTGATAGTGTGGATGGCTCGCGTAATACCGCACAACTAAAGAAAAATATTCAGAAACTTAACGATAAAATCATCGTAACCACCATTCAAAAGCTGAATAATCTGCTTAAGGATGACGAGAAATTAGCGATCTATGAGCAACAGGTAGTCTTTATCTTTGATGAGTGTCATCGTAGTCAGTTCGGTGAGGCGCAGCGTAATATTAAGCGCAAATTTAAAAAGTTCTATCAGTTTGGTTTTACAGGTACACCGATTTTTGGCGATCAGCGTGATGAACAGGGTGCCTTAATCCGTCGCGGTAATGCCTTGGATAATCACAACACCACGGCGAAAGTATTTGGTGAATGCTTACATACCTATGTCATCACCGATGCGATTAATGATCAGAAGGTGTTGCGATTTAATATTGACTATAACGATGTGAGGCCGCAATTCAAGGCGATTGAGAGGGAGCAAGATGAGCAAAAGCTAAGTGCCCATGAGAGTAATGCCGCCTTTTTGCACCCTTTACGCATTAAGGAAATTACCGAATATATTCTCGCTAATTACCGTCATAAAACAGCTCGCCAAAAGCTAGGGCAGCAGGGGTTTAACGCCATGTTTGCCGTAGCGAGTGTGGACGCTGCTAGGTTGTATTATGAAGAGTTTAAGCGCCAACAAGAGGGCGTTGAAAACCCATTAACAGTGGCTACCATCTACTCCTACGCTGCAAATGAAGACCTTGAAGCTGTGGGTCAACTGCCTGACGAGGGCTTTAACATGACTCGCTTACAAAGCAGTGATAAAGAGTTTTTAAGTGATGTGATTGCTGACTATAATGCGCAATTCAAGACTAACTATAGCATCGACGGACGGAGCTTTGAGGATTACTATAAGGACGTGGCTAAGCGGGTCAGAGAGCGTGATATCGACCTTTTAATCGTGGTTGGTATGTTTCTGACGGGTTTTGATGCCCCTACTTTAAATACGCTATTTGTTGATAAAAATTTACGCTACCATGGCCTTATTCAAGCCTTTTCACGTACCAATCGTATTTACAACAGCACCAAGGCCTTTGGTAATATCGTCACCTTCCGCGACTTGGAGCAAAATACCATTGATGCCTTGGTGTTATTTGGTGATAAAAATGCCAAAAATATTGTGCTTGAACGTAGTTTTGATGAGTATATGTTTGGCTTTGAGGATCCGCTCACAGGGGATTCCAGTCCTGGCTTAGCCGAGGTGATTAAGCAGTTGACGGCGCAGTTTCCAGAACCGACGAATATCATTTTAGAAAAGGAAAAAAAGCGCTTTGTCGAGCTCTTTGGTAGCTATTTACGTATTGAGAATATCTTACGCAATTACGATGAGTTCGTTGCACTTAAAGATTGGCAAACCATTGATGTCGATAATCCTGATGCGGTCGCACAATTTAGGGAGGAGCATTTTCTCAGCGAAGAGAGCTTTGCGCGTATTCAGTCGGTGACAGTTAGTTTGCCAAGTGAGCGTGAGGTTCAGGATTATCTTTCGACGTATAACGATATTCGTCAGTGGTTTGCCAGACAAAAAGAGGGTGAGCTGTCTGGGGAGGGCGAAGTCGATTGGGATGAGGTCGTCTTTGAGGTGGATTTATTAAAATCGCAAGAGATTGATCTTGACTATATCCTCGGTCTACTGCTAGCACATAATCAGCAGCATCAAGATAAGCAGGCGGTGATTGAGGAAGCACGCCGCTTGATTAGTGCGAACTTTAGTGTGCGCGCCAAAGAGACACTGTTAGTGCATTTTATTGAGCAAGTGGATCTAAATGGGCTCACAGAAAAAGAAGATATTATTGAGGCTTTTTATCATTTTGCCCAAGCCGAACAAAAGCGTGATGTTAGAGAGCTGATTCAAGAGGAAGACTTAAATGAGCCCGCAGCTAAGCGCTATATCCTCAACTCCCTCAGGCGTGGCTACGCCTCAGAAAGTGGCACTGAGTTAAACCAGGTCATGCCACGCATGAGCCCCTTAAACCCTCTGTATTTAGCCACTAAGACACGCATCCACACCAAGGTGCAGCAACTTGTGGAGACCTATCACGGTGCGGGTGGGGATTTGTAAGTAGTGAGGACGTGGTGCCCATGCACGACGTCCACCATCCGCTAGCAGCTCATCCCTCGCTACACCCAACAACTACATTAAGAAAATAGTCGCTAAGCCCAAGAAAATAAAGAAGCCTAAGGAGTCGGTCGCAAAGGTGAGTAGGACCGATGAGCCCAAAGCAGGATCCTTATTAAAGCGATCACGAATCATCGGAATCAGTACCCCTAGCGTAGCCCCTAATTGCATATTGAGTACCATGGCGGCTGCCATCACCAGGGCAATTTTGATGGAACCGGAAAATATCCAGGCAAAGGTGCCAGCAATTAAGCTACCCCCTAAGCCCACGCAGGACGTGACGAAGAGCTCACGACGGAGCAGGGTGCGAGCGTTTTTCTGATTCACGCGGCCTACAGCCAGTGCACGAATCACCATGGTCATGGTTTGGTTGCCCGAGTTACCGCCAATCCCCGCCACAATCGACATTAGGAAGGCAAGAATCACAATATGGCTGACCGTACCCTCAAAGCGAGAGGCAACCACCGACGCAATGGAAGCGGTGATCAGGTTAATTAAAAGCCAGGGAGCACGGTTAGGAATGGCTCGGCGAATGGGTACGAAAATATCCTCTTCCTGAAGACCGGCTTGTGATAAGGCATGCTCATTCGAGTCCTCACGAATCACGTCAACAATGTCGGTAATCGTTACCCGACCAATGAGGGTTTGCTCCTCATCAATCACTGGGGCAGAGACTAAGTCATAGCGTTCGAAAGCAGAGGCCGCCTTACTGTCTTTGGCTTCAGCTTTAAGTGAGAGATAATCCGTTTGCATCACCTCGGTGACTGATTTTTCCGAGTCATTGACCAATAAGCTACTTAAGGATAAGACCCCCTTGAGTTTGTTATTTCTATCGACCACAAATAGTTGGTCAGTATGCTCGGGTAATTCACCCAGCATGCGCAGATAACGAAGTACAACCTCTAAGGTCACATCCTCGCGCACACGTACAACCTCAAAGTCCATGATGGCACCCACGGTACCTTCAGGGTAACCAAGGGCGGAGCGCAATTGCTCACGCTCTTCATCGCTCATGCTTTTTTGAAGCTCTACCACCACCTCCGGCGGTAAGTCAGGAATCAAGTCGGCAAGCTCGTCGGCATCTAAGTCTTCGGTTGCGGCCAGAATATCATCCTGGTCCATTTCCGCAATCAATTCTTCACGGACCCAGTCATCAACCTCTAATAGAATATCCCCGTCATGATCGGCATGAGCCGCATTCCAGATCTTGATACGATCCTCAGACGGTAGGGATTCAAGAATAAAAGCAATATCGGCAGGGTGAAGGTGATTAACCAAATCGCCTAATTCGGCCTCATGCTTACGCTTTAAGACCGTTTGTACGAGTTCCGCACGATCGGAGGAACCCTCCTGTTGCGATAAAACATTTTCAACTAAGGCTTGCTTTTTTAAGAGCTCCTTAATTTGTTCAATGATTTGTTGCTGGTGCTCGCTGTCAAGTTGCTTGGGCACGTTGATCATCACTGCTTCAACCGGCTCACTTTGGGCACCGTGATTATCGCTCGCAGTGTGTTCAAGCTCCTCGGTTGGCATGCCGGGTACTTGCTCTAAGGTATTTTTATTGTTGTCTGTATGCTTCGTCATTAATACAATAACCTTTATAAATATCGGTGGTGTGGGCGCGCATTGGTCTTAGAGCTGCTGTCTAATCAGATTGCCAAAGTCCTCTTCAATCGATTTGGTAGAAGCGATGATATTACCGCTTTGGGGCCAAGGCTCTTTTTCATAAATATCACTGACCGTACCGCCCGCCTCACGTACTAGGATGGTGCCGGCACACACATCGTAAGGGGCCAATCCCATTTCCCAATAACCATCAAAGCGCCCACAGGCAACCCAGGCCAAATCTAAGGCGGCTGAACCCAAACGTCTAATGCCACGGGTATGGTGCATTGCTTCCTTAAAGCCTCTCATGTAAGGCGCTTCAAAGGAAAAATCTCTAAAAGGCACACCGGTCGCTAAGAGGGCATCTTCCAGGTGTTTGGCTTGGGAGGTATAGATGCGCTGACCATTTAAAAAGCAACCATCCTGATAAATGGCACTGAACATCTCCTGACGATTAGGGTCATAAACCACACCGAGAATGGGTGTGTTAACCTCAAGTGGCGGTGTATTAGGAATAAGTACCGTGCCAGCGCGTGCCACTAAACCAATTGAAACCGCATAATGCGGTATCCCGTGAAGAAAATTGGTGGTGCCATCTAAGGGGTCGATAAACCAAGTATATTGGGACTCATCTAGATTAGCTGAGGTGCCGCTCTCTTCAGCCACAATGGCAATTTCTGGTGTGCGCTCGCGCACCACTTGTAATATTGCTTGTTCGGCATCTTTATCGGCTTGGGAGACTAGATCGTTGCGGGATTTGTAGGAAATTGATAATTTGCTATGATCCTGAGCATAAATGTTCAGAATAGAAGCCGCTTCCTTAGCTGCGCTTGTAGCTGTTTCAAGCGCATGGTAAAAATCCACTTTAAAATCTTGCATGACGATGTTTCCCCAACCTGTCAAAAGGGCGTAGACTGTTTTAAATAGACTTTGGTGCAGATACGCTGCGCCGCTAGCAGAACAAACCATAAGTATACTACAAGGCTATTACGGCTTTTTTAAAGATTTATATTATTTCCCTTATCCCTTATCCTAATCCTTTATGCGTAAAGAATTTCACTTATTTCCGGCGAGTCTGACGGTCCATGAATCGGCCTTGAGCATCGCTAGCGAGCTGCAGAATGTGCGTGTAGAAGAGGCTTGGCTGCACCAATGGCAGGCACGGATTGATACACAATGGCCGGAGATTGAAGGCGCGCTGCGGCACCGGGCTGCGATGCAAATCATGCTAGAGGGGGAGCGCGCTATCGTATTACTACCCTTACTGTTGGCGCAAGCGAGCAACTGTAAAAGGCATATTTTATGCAGTGATAATGTGTATTTAGCCGCAGCGGATTGGCAACAGCTAGAGCAGTTTTATCAACAAAGCGGTCTTCATTCCAAGGCACTAGATGCCGTATTTGCCTGTTTGCGTCAACACTGGCCTTTAGCTTTGCCGGGCGTGCATCGCTTGGATGCGGAGGATGGTAGCTATAGCGTGACGCTAGGGCTAGCTGAGCCGGCCTTTATGCAACAACAATGGCTTTGCTCCATTGATGTTTTTGTGCGTGATGAGAGCGGGCAGCAAAGGCAATGGCCGTGGGTATTACGCTATGCGGCAGCGGATTGTTTTTTTGTGATGCGTCCTGAGTTGCTTGCGCGGGAGGATTTTAAAGAGGCGGCTCGAAAAGCTGGTATGCAGCTAGTGGGGGCTAGAGGCCGTCGAGCGCATTTGCAAGGGCAGCCGCCCACTTTGAATCAGCAGCGGCGCATGGCGATCGTCGGTGGCGGGATTGCGGGGGCCGGTATTGCGATGGTGATGCAGCAACGCGGTTGGGAGGTGACGGTATTTGATCCGGGCTTTGCCGAGTCGAATGCAGCTAAGCATCGACATCATATCGCTGCGGCTATGACGCCTTTTATTTCCGTGGATGATAATCATAAATCTCGTTTAAGTCGTAATGCTTTATTGCGAGCTTTACATCACTGGCGAGATTTTCCAGATGAGGTGATTTTATCTCGTCGCGGTAATGTGGAGATAAATCGGGATAAGGGCTATGGCAAGGATATTAGCTTGGCGGTGGAGAGTTTGGGCTTTCCCGAGGCATGGGTGCGGCGTTTAGCACCGGCGGAAGTATCGGCTTTGTTGGGTTTTGATTTGGCCGAAGAGGGTGTTTTTTGGTCGCAGGCGCGCATTATCAGTCCTGAAAACTTGCTGCGGCATATTTATAAAAGCTTTGACTTAAGGCAGTGTAGTGCACGCGTTGTTTCTGTAAAAAAGTGTGCCGCAGCGGGTGTGTGGACGCTTTATGACGAAGCAGAGCAAGCCTTGGGTGAGTTTGAGCAGGTGGTTTTAGCTAATGCTGCTGATTGTTTGGCGATTTTAGATAAAAGTCAGTTGTTGCAGCGTGCTAATGCGAGCGGTGAATTAAAAGCAGCGATGCCAAAAATCACCTCCACTTTACACTGGATGGGGGGCGAGGTGATGCATGTGGCAGCCACGCGTTTAAAACAGGTGCCACACGTAGGCTTGGGTGGTCAGGGCTATTTTTTACCAGCGACGGCCGATGGTTTATGTGTTTTAGGCAGTACCTATAGGCATGGGTTGCGTGATCCGGGCTTAAGTCATGAGGGACAAGCAGTGATTAAAGCAAAAATCCCTGTAGACCTAAGTGAGCTTGAGCTGTCAGCGCAACCTGAAGCAGGGTGGTCGGGTGGTAGAGCGGTGGTGCAGGGGCGGCTGCCGGTGATTTGTGAATTGGACTATGCCAAGGGCTTGTGGCTGGCGGTAGCCTATGGTTCGCATGGTTTAACGTGGAGTTGCTTTGCTGGTGACCTGATCGGTGCCGCCTTGGACGGTGAGCCGATACCCCTCGAAAAAGAACTGTATAAAGCGATAGGCCTAAGGTAGTGTGAAGTCTGCTTTTTATATGATCGTTTTTTTAAATGTCATATAAAAATGGGGCGCTATTTTAATCCTATTTAGCGGTAAAAATCAAATTCGGTTTAAAAATTTGGAAAAAAAAGCCATAATAGAAGACTATCAGTGGACAATTAGCAGCGCCAAGTCCGCAAATTACTTAAATCAATAAAAGAGAATTGCGTGATTCAATTTGATAAATTAGCCCTAACAACAAAAGAAACTCATACTGCCGAATTTACGACGGATTACAAAGACTATGTATTGCGTATCGTGGCACAAGCCCCTGGTGTATTTAGAATTTGTTGTGGTTCTTTAAAAGCCCTTAATCTAGTTGAGTCTAACGAGCGTCTTAAAACCCGCGCTGAGCTCTCAGTCGTTCCTTATGATCAAGTGGCCGAGTTGCTAGTAGTTGCGCAGGAGGATGGTTGGCTCTTTGCACAGCGTGATTATGCTTTGTCATTGAAAACGCAGCCTTTTTCTTTGCAACTACTAAAAAGACCTCAGCTAGATGATGCTGTTAATGAGGACTTTAGCACTGAGCAGGAAGCGGTGGCAGCCTTTGCTGAGGCAGAGGTTTTACTTCAAAGCGCGCACAATTATGCTGAGCCCTTTGTGTTTGATGGTTCGTGGGCCTTACTGTTGGATTTGCCGGCAGAGCAGGCTGTCTATGGCCTAGGCATGACAGCGCAGAGTTTTAATCGACGCTCAGAGGAGTTTGTCTCTGATCAGGCGGTTTTCAATTTTTCACCTCTCGCTTGGAGCACAGCGGGTTGGGGGCTATATCTTAATGGCTTGGATCGTTCCGTGCATAGTGTAGGCACAAAAGATGATGCCACGAGCTATCAGTTGCGTACGGATAATCAATGCTTTGATTTGTTTTTATTTGCTGGTGAACCGTTAGCGATTTTTGACCAATACACGACCTTGACGGGGCGTGCTGGACAGCCACCCTTAGATGCCATGGGCGTTGGTTTAAAGCAGTTGGATGGGCAGCCAGATGAGGCGTTTTTGCTATTTGCAAAGCAGTTGCGTGAGCATGATATTTCTCTTAACACTTTGGAGTATGCTTGGCCGTCGATGCTGCGAATTGATAGTGATAGGTTAAATCTCGATTGGAATACGGATCGTTTGGGTGATAATACACGTGGCTTTTTTGATGCGCTCAAAGAGGACCATTGGCATGCGGTGCTACCAACTTTTCCAGCGATACCAGTGGGCACACATCTATTTGATGAACTGCAGGATCGGGGCTGGATGATTATGGACGCTGAGGGTGATGCATTACGTTTCAGCGGCTCTAAGCATACGGGCCAGCAGGATTATGGTTTATTAGATCTCACGTATAAGGACGCCTATCATTTCTGGCGTGATCGGCATCAGCAATTATTAGAGCATGGGCAGTCTTTAAAAACGGCTACCTCCGTTTTCACGCTGCCGGATGAGGCTTGTGGTCGTCATAATGAAGAGGGGGCGCTGCTCCGTACGCTATTCCCTACCTTGATGGAGCAAGCACTATACGATGGTATTTCTGCCACTAGCACGCCGCCAGAGGGTGTGGTAGTGCATGATCAACTGACGATTGCCGCTCAGCGCAGACCCTATCTAGAATTGGCGCCTTTTGAAAATTCATGGGCGGGTTTAAATCAGCTTTATCGCAGTTTAATTAGTGCACAAAATAGCAGTGTGCCCTTTGTGTCACACGTGATTGGGCGTGCTGGTGATGAAGCAATGTCGCCTGAGCTCTATTTGCGCTATTTAGCACTGTCAACCTTTAGTGCTAACTTTGCTTTTCACGCAGAGGTGGAGCAATTACCAATTTATTACGATGAAGCAACGCAAAGCCTGGCTAAGCAATGGCTTGGTCTGCGCTATCGCTTAATTCCCTATGTCTTGGGTATTATCGAAGAGGGTGTACGTGGTGGTCAACCGGTGCAAAGCTCCATGCCTTTAGCCTTTCCAAAGGACACCACGGCCGCAGCTTTTGACCATCAGTTTTTATTTGGTCCTGCGGTGCTAGTGGCACCGATTCTTGATGATACGGGTACCACCCTGGTGTATTTACCGGCTGGCGAAGCTTGGTGGGATTTAAACACCGGTGAGCGCTATGAGGGTGGACAGACCTTAGAGTACAGTTGTGGCTTAGAGACGATTCCAGCCTTTGGTCGCGAGGGTCATATGTTGGCTGTGGGGCCGACGATTGCGCATTTGGGCGAGATGAATTCAGCACGTCTACTGGATGAAATCTGGTTATTTGGTATGCCTATTCATAATCCAGTGGTTATGCGCAATAAAATCCGCGTGATGCAAATGCAGGGCTCTAGCTACATTAAGGGGCTAGAGGGCTTAAAGATTCTGCACACGGATGAGCTGGAAGTAAAGCGTCGAGGTGCCGAGGTCCGAATTTCTCCAGTGCGTTAGTAGGAGTGCTTTAATGAGTTCAGCTTATCGGCCGTTGCTCGCCATTGTGCTGCTGGTTGTTTCGACTTGGGCCTTATCGACACAGGAGGCAAGCGGCAAGTGGGTAATGCAGATGGGCTTGCCGCTCTTTGTAGTGATGTTCGTGCGCTACGCTGTGCACGTTGTGTTGGTGTTGGCCATCACTTTGCCCAAGATGGGGACAAGGGTTTTTCGTAGTCATCACTATGCGATGCAAATTATTCGCGGCAGTACCTCTTTATTCGCTATCTTAACGATTTTTATGGCCTTGTCTTATCTGCCACAGGCAGAGACCACGGCGATTTTCTTTTTGGCGCCCTTACTGGTGTTATGTATTGCACCATGGTTTTTGGGTGAGCCCTCGCGCTGGTATCGCTGGTTGGCAGCCTTTGTTGGCTTTGCCGGGGTCATGGTGATTGTACGTCCCAGTGCTGGCTTGCATCCCGTGGGCGTGATTTATGCCTTAATCGGCGCTTGTGTCATTGCGGTGCAGTTTTTATGTACTCGCAAGCTTGCTGCTGACCACTCAATGACAACGCTGTTATGGACAGGTCTGGTTGGTTTGCTAGGCGGCTTGATATTAATACCCTTTAAATGGCATGAGGGGGTGGCGGTTTTAAGTGACTTTGCACCTTGGCAATGGCTGTTACTGCTTAATATAGGTTTCTGCGGTACCTTTGGTCATCTACTGCAGATTAAGGCCTATCAGCATGCGCCGGCTTCTTTGCTCGCCCCTTTTAATTATTTACAAATTCTTTCCGCTGCAGTTTTGGGTCTATTGATTTGGGGAGATTTTCCAGATGCTTGGGCTTGGCTTGGTATTTTGATTGTTTGCGCGAGTGGTATTGTGGTGACGATTGTTGAATGGCGTAACAATCAAGGGGTGAAAAAGCTTGTGCAAGGCATGATTGAGGGCAAGTAGGTGAGATTAGCCTGTGTTTGCATGATGCTGTTGATGCCATAGTGATTTGTTGTGGTTTTTTAACAAAAAAGCGACTTTTTAAAAATAAATGCATTTAGGTGTTGACAGGGCTTCTATAATCATTCATAATTTAAATCTTTCGGGGCTGGTAGCTCAGTCGGTAGAGCAGCGGACTTTTAATCCGTTGGTCCCGGGTTCGAGTCCCGGCCAGCCCACCAAAAATTTATAGTAGTATCAATGACTTAGCCGCTTATTTAAGCGGCTTTTTCTTTGGTTGGCGGCTTTAAATCATCAAGGGGTGACCAAAAGGTGAGCACAGATGAGTATTCTGCCAGGTGAGAAGCATTGAGGTGAGCATACTTTTTAACCATTTCCAATGTTTCACAACCGCCCATTTCCTTCAGGACAAATAAAGGCGATCCGGCTTGGACGTGCCAAGAGGCCCAAGTATGCCTTAAGTCATGAAAATGAAAATCATCCAGCCCAACTGCTTTTGTGGCGGCATTGAACGACTTATAGTTAATCGTTTTGGGATTTTGACCCGTTGAATCTCTTACAAAGACCCAACGGGGATCATCTCCTTGGCACGACTTTAAAACAGCGCAAGCATCGTCATTTAATGGAATGGGCCTAGCCTTTCCTGATTTAGTCTTGTCAGCAGTTAACCAGGCAACCTTTTCGTTTAAATCAACCTGTGACCACTCAAGCGATAATATTTCATTCGCACGAGCGACGGTCGATAAAGCAAAAATTACCGCATTTCTCATCCAGCGCTGACTCAATTGTTG
>NZ_KV793568.1:30499-62055 GCF_001808505.1 Oligella sp. HMSC09E12 | reverse complement strand
CAGCGCTGACTCAATTGTTGAATCAGCAGTTGAGTCTGCTCCCTAGTTATCCACCCTCTCTATGTCAGGATAGTTGTCACCCTCTGAATTTAAATCAAGAGAGCGGTCACGCTAAAATCAAGAAAAACATCAAATTATTTAATGTAATCAAATAGTTAAGAGCTATTGCGAGAATCGGCAAGTATAATGCAAATATTATTACAAATATATAGGTTTGCCGTGCTTAAATATTGAGCAAAATTCAGGTAGCAAAAGTTGATATTGAGTGACTGTTGTTTCCTTTTGTAAATACACATTAATGTTTACGTTATGTGCGTTTTTGTGTATAATTAAATAATTGAAACATTAGAGGGGATTGTAGTGAAAACCAGCGAATTTAGACGCTGGCTGAAATCGCAAGGTGTTGAATTTAAGGAAGGCTCAAAACACACGAAGCTAACCTACAAAGGCAAACACAGTACCTTACCAAGGCACGCTAGAGAGCTACCAGAAGGCACTAGAAAAGCGATTTTAAAGCAGCTAGGTTTGTAAGAAATGCCCCTAATGGGGCTTTCATGAACACAGCCGCTACAATCCAAACAGGAGAGAATTTGTTATGAAATATCCATTTGTGCTAACGCCTGACGCTCCAGGCTTTACGGTGACGTTTCCTGACTTACCAGAGGCCATAACATACGGGGAAACCAAAGAAGAAGCTATTGACTTAGCTTACGATTGTCTAGTTACGGCGCTAGATTTTTATTTTGATGATATGCGTGCCGTGCCGGAACCATCTAAAGTGAAGGATGAACAGTATGCTGTTATGCTTCCAGCAAGCGTGACAGTTAAAGTCAAGCTATTAAACGAAATGACAAAGCAGCGCATCAAACAAGCAGACTTGGCACGATTAATGAATTTATCACCAACGCAAGTAAACCGTATGGTTAATTTGCATCGGGCTACAAAAGTAGATACTCTGGATCGAGCTTTTAAAGCTTTAGGTAAGACCCTAGAATTTGAAGTAATTTAAAGTCCATGACTTTAATGGGTAGTTCCGGGTGTGAGTTTGTTGCGTTGTAGCACCTTCAAACTCACTACTTAAATATACTTATCAATATCAACTGTAGCCCATCCAGGCCTTTTCCATCCATCATCGGATGATTTGTTTTCTTCAGTTGGAGGTGTTTTGTTGATGGTCGTTTTCTTCTCAGGAACAGAACGATCCGGAACACGTAACGGTGCCGATTGCTCAGCTGAAGAACTTACTTTCAAGAGTTTATATAAATTAATGAGGAAAGAAGAATGCTAAAGACTATATGCAGGATAGACCCCCTATGTCACACTAGTTGTCCGATCATTTAATTTTTACTTTTAACCCATTTAGGGTGGCGGATAGGAGCTGAAAAACGTAGCTTATATCCAGCGTGGCTGGATACTTGGCAATCGGCGTTTGAGTCAATGGGTTTCGCTAGCCTATCGTTCAGTCAAGAGCTCCAGCAACATGGTGCCCTAATCACAGGCTGACTAGCCCGCCAGGGGTAGCCATTTTTGCGTTTTATTTTTTTGCGTCAAGGGTATAATGACTATTTTGCAAATTTACCTTTCTTGACTGAGGTCAGCAAACTCGTCAATCTCTCTCTTCTTTAAAGCGTAGCTCAAATGCATTTCTCTTTAGCTCCAGTGGTGATGGTTTTATTAGTTTCCGTGTTAGCCGTCATTGTCTGCAGGAAGCTTCGAATCCCATCCATGCTGGGCTATTTATTAGTGGGTTTTATTGCGGGTCCTGGCTTATTACAATTAATTCCTGAGTCACCATCAACGGATTACCTAGGCGAAATAGGTATCGTATTTCTAACCTTTAGTATTGGTTTAGAGTTTTCCCTCGGCAAGTTAAAATCCATGCGCACCCTGTTAATCGGTTTAGGCGGGATGCAGGTCGTTTTTACGATATTATTGGTCATGGGTGTTCTGATGCTCATTGGAATACCGGCGCTCTGGTCCTTTTCTGTGGCTGGGGCTTTGGTGATGTCCTCAACCGCCATTGTCAGCCGTTTATTGTCTGAACGGAGTGAGTTGAACCAAACGCATGGCAATATGGCTATGGGAGTACTGCTGATGCAAGATATTGCTGTGGTACCTTTAATGATTTTATTACCCGCCTTAGCCGGTCCGAATGATCATTTATGGCTTGATTTGCTGTTGGCCTTTATCAATATGGCGCTGACCTTAAGTCTTTTACTGGTCGTGGGGCATAAGTTGATGGCGCCTTGGTTCCGCTTGGTCGCCAAAAGTGGTTCCTCAGAGCTCTTTATGATCAATGTGTTATTGGTGACCTTAGGTATCGCTTATTTAACCGAGATGGCGGGTTTGTCCTTAGCTTTGGGGGCCTTTGTCGCCGGCATGTTGATTGCAGAAACCGATTATCGTTTTCAGGTAGAGGCCGATATTCGACCGTTCCGTGATATTTTATTGGGCTTTTTCTTCATTACTGTCGGGATGAAGTTGAATATTGCGGTGCTATTACAGAGTTGGCAGCTGGTTTTATTATTACTGAGCATGTTGATTCTGTTAAAAGCGCTGGTGGTCTTTGCGATTAGTCGTTGCATGCGACATAAGCCGATGGACAGCTTGCGTACTGCGTTGTACTTAGCTCAAGGCAGTGAGTTTGGTTTTGTTTTATTGGCGGTGTCAGGTCATTTTCACCTGTTATCACCTGAGTTGGAGCAGTCTACCATTGCAGCCATTCTTATCTCAATGATCGTTGCGCCCCTATTAATTAATAGTAGTGACACCATTGTGCGCTTTTTCTTTCGAAGTGCTTGGGATCAGGAGTCGGTTAATTTGCATGCACTGATGGTCGAAACCATGGCGCTTGACGGGCATAGCTTGATTATCGGTTTTGGTGCACGCGGGCAAAGTATCAGCCGTATTCTGACCGAAGAAAATAAAAGCTATCATGCCTTGGATCTGGATGTGGAGCGGGTTATGAACGCGCGCTTGGCGGGTGAGTCGGTGTCATTTGGTGATGCTAAGCGCACCGAGGTGCTGTTAGCTGCTGGTTTAGAGCGTGCCAAAATGGTGATTATCACCTTGAGTAATATGCATGAAAGTGAGCAAATTTTAAACACGATTATGTTACTGGATCCCACCAAATCAGTGGTGGTGAGGGTCACGGATGATGATTATATTAATGTCTTTGCGCACATGGGTGCTGATGATGTGGTGTCCGATAGCAAAGAAAGTAGCTTAGCCCTTGCCGCTGAAGCAATGCTTGCGCTTGGTATGAACTACCGCCAGGTGCATCATATTGTGAGTAAGGTACGTCGAGATCACTACCAGGTGCTGGCAGGCGTTTTTAAAGGGCATGATGATGCCATTGATTTAGAGGGTGAATCGTCACAGATTGTACGTTATGCCTTTATCTTGCCACCTCAGTCAAAAGCTGTCGGCATGACGGTCGCTGAGCTCCCACTAGATAAAGAAAAAGTGAGTTTAATCTCAATTCGTAGACATGCCTTCCAAATTCGTAATCCGATTAATGAGTTTGTGCTGGAGGCTGATGACACCTTAGTCTTGGTTGGTGCCAAGGGGTGGGTCAACGCCTTTGAAAGTTGGGCGCTGATGGGTGACTAGCACGTAAATTCTATCTATCTAAGATAAGCCCTGATAGACTCTGATAGCAGCCATCGCAGCGCTATCAGTACTAACACTGAGCTAAGTGCGCTCTCTACGCTTGCTGTTGGGTAGTTGAGGCATACTATCCTAAGATTGCCATCACTATCGATGGTAAGCTTTTAAACTTTGATTAATCCTTTTGGCTAAGCTATTTACACTATGTCCACCACAGCTCGTCCCCTTGTTGGTATTGCCCTTGTTATTTTGTCGACCTGGGCTTTGTCCTCGCTAGATGCTGGGGGCAAGTGGTTGATGCAATATGGGTTGCCTTTGGTGGTGCTGAGCTGGGTGCGTTATTTAATACATGCTGTCTTGGTTTTGATGTTTACTTTGCCGAGCCGTGGTTTAAGTATTTTTAAATCTAAGCGCTTAGGCTTTCAGATCATACGGGGCACGGCGGTGCTTACTGCAACCATGACCTTCTTTTCGGCTCTGCGCTATTTACCGCAGGCTGAAGCCACTGCGATTAATTTTTTGGCACCGCTATTGGTCTTATGCTTGGCACCCTTTGTGTTAAAGGAGCCACCGCGCCTTTATCGCTGGGTCGCAGCGCTTTGTGGCTTTATCGGGGTGATGGTGATTGTACGCCCTGGGTCAGGGCTACATCCCTTAGGGGTGATGTTCGGTTTGATGACGGCCGGGATTTTTTCTTTGCAGTTTATTGTGACACGTCAATTAGCAGAAGATGACTCCATGACCACGTTGCTGTGGACTGGCCTCATCGGAACCGCCATCAGTAGCGTCTTAGTACTGTTTTATGTGGATGAGTTAGTAAGCATTATCGGGGCATATCATTATCTGGACTGGTTGGTGCTGCTATCAACTGGGATCTTTGGTACCTTGGGCCATTGGATACAGATTAAGGCCTATCAACATGCACCCGCCTCCTTATTAGCGCCTTTTGTGTATTTACAAATCGTTGGGGCAGCCACCATTGCTTGGTTAATCTGGCGCCAGTTTCCAGATGCGATGAGCTGGTTGGGGATTCTGATCGTCTGCGCCAGCGGTGTCAGTGCCTCCCTTATCGAGTGGCGTCATAATCAAGCCACCAAGCGATTAGTACAGCAGGCCTTGGCAGAGCAGTAGTTTCTAAGTTCACTACAACGAGACTAAAAGATTTCGTAAATATCTGGCCGCCTCAGCAATTTCACCGCTACAAAGGCCAATGGGACCGACTTGATTAAGTACCAGCAAATCAGCGGCTGCCCCGTGCAGCCAGACACCGCCAGCGACCGCTTCATCTGGTGCCAAGCCTTGTGCTAGCAGACTGATAATCATACCGCTTAAGACATCGCCGCTACCGGCCGTTGCCAGTCCAGGATTACCACTTTGGTTGATGAGCAAATCCTCGTCGGGGGCGGCAATAAGGCTTTGATGACCTTTTAAAACGACGCGGCAAAAGTACTTCTCTGAAAGTTCGAGCGCGGCTTCTTGGCGGTCGGCCATCACTTCCTCGGTGCTGCAGTCTAAAAGACGAGCGGCTTCGGCCGGGTGAGGTGTTATTACCGCCGGCAGCAAGCGGGCAGTCAGGTAGTCCGCTAGTTCGGGGTGTTGACTTAGCAAATTCAAGGCATCCGCATCAAGCAGTAGGGGCGTATCAGCTGTCTGCTGTAAGAGGGTACTGAGGATGTTGTATGCCGCTTCCGATTGGCCCATGCCGCATCCCACCGCCCAATGACTGATATCATTTCGCTGTAGAAGGCGTTCGGCACTGCTTAGCATTAATTCTGGTCGTTCTGGGATATAGGGTAGGGGTGCATGGTCTTGACAAAAGCCTAACCATAGCTTGCCACAACCGTTAATCAGTGCGGCAGTACCAGCCAGCACAATGGCACCGCTCATGCCCTGACAACCGCCGATAATGCCCACAGTGCCAAAGCTACCCTTATGGCTTTCTAGGGCACGCTCTTGCAATAGCCCGGGGAAGTTTTGGTGACAATGCGCTAACCACTCCTCAATTAAATTATCACTGAGCTCAAAGCTTGCCATTATCCCACCTCCTAATCTGTAAACTTAAAGGGCACGAATACCCGGACCTTCCAAACGACTGCGACCGCCACTCATCGGAATCACTTGAATTTGCGTTGCGATTCTTTCTTTGAGTGCGGCCACATGAGAAATAATACCAATGGTTTTGCCACCGCGCTGCAAATTTGCCAATGAACTTAGGGCAATATCCAAGCTGTCTTCGTCTAAGGTACCAAAACCCTCATCTAAAAACAGGGATTCTAGCTGCATTTTGCCGCCCACCATCTGTGATAAACCCAGTGCCAAGGCTAAACTGACGATAAAGCTTTCGCCACCAGAGAGGTTTTTGATGGAGCGTAGCTCACCTCCTTGATAGTGATCGGCCACATAAAGCTCCAACTTGCTGCCGGGTTCTGGGTCAAGGCACAGTGAGTAACGGTCACTCATCTGCGCTAATTGCTGATTCGCATAATGCAGCACAAATTCAAAGGTTAAACTCTGGGCAAAATTGCGGTATTTCTTACCATCGGCAGAACCAATAAGCTCATGTAACAGGCGCCAGCGCTGCGTGATGACTTCTTGCGCTTCAATCTGTGCCTTTTGTTCAGCAAGGCGCTCCACAGCGTTAAAATGACTCCTTAGTTTTTCATTATCACGCCCTCGCATCGAGTTGAGCTCGGCCTTTTGTGCTTCTACTTGCTCCCACTCTGCCTTACAGAGCGCTAGCTCTTTAGGCGCATCTGGCTGCTGGGCCGCCAATTCAGCTAGCTTTGCTGTGGTCTGCTTTAGTTGCTCTGTCAGTAGGTAGTTGCGATCATTAATACGGCGTTGTTCTTGCTCAAGGATTAAGCGCTCAGTCTCCTCCAAGCAAGCGTCTATAAAGGCTTTTTCATCCACAAAGGCTGAGTTATTGAGTTTGGTTTTAAAGCGATCATTTGCTGCCTCCAGTTCGGCGCTGAGTGTGTGCACTGCGTGCTGTAAATCCTGTAGCCGTTGATTCAGTTGGCTAAAGTGAATTGCCGCATCATCCTTGGCTGTCCTGCTTAGGGATAATTGTTGTTCGAGTTGCGATAGCTTTTGCTTTAACTGCGCTTCTGCAGCGTCAGGATCATCATCGGCAAAGAGCGCATAGCGAGATTGTTTGCTGGCGTCCAGTGTGAGTTGAATGCCTTTGAGATTCTCCTCCGAACTCGCGATGCTTGTCTGATGGTTTGTTAGCTGTGACTGTAGACTGCTCATACTGACCTTTAGTTGAGTCAACTCAATGCGTTGTTCCTGAGCCCAGTGTTGCATCTTTTCCCTATCGCTTAGCTCGGTATGGAGTTGCTTGAGTTGCTGTTGCTGCTGCGCTTTCTGTGAGCTGAGTGCCTGCTCACTGAGCCCTAGCGTGTCAGCTGTAGCATTGATGTCAGTCAAATGGAGCCAGCTTTGTTTGGCACCGTTTAAATCGCTGAGTGAGGACGCTTTCGCGCTGAGATGGTCCAAATGCGCTTGTTGAGCTGTTAAGCCATCGCTTAAACGCTGCTCTAGTGCCCGAATGTCAGCTGCTTGTTGAGTGATTTGCTGCTGCTGATGATTGACCGCCTCTTGCGCCGCTTTATACGCTTGCTTAGCTTGTGTTAGTTGCTGCTGCGTGTGCGCAGGATTGGCGCTGTCGTGCTCGGCCCATGGATGCTCTAAGGCGCCACATAAGGGGCAGGGCGTACCGTCCACTAAGTCCTGACGATGTTGCTCCAGACTTTGTTGTACCAGGGCAAGCTTATGCTCGGCCTCGGCTTGGGCTAGCTGCGCCTCCGTTACCTGTAGTTGCTGTTGATGTTGGGTGGCGACCGTTTGCAAACTGAGCAAGGACTCGTTAAGCGCCTCTAAGCTTTGTCTTGTGCGATGGCTTTCTGCACTTTGATGATGGTAGTTTTTAAATAGCTCACTGAGTGTCTCTAAAATACGTAGTTCCTGTGTTAACTGCTCACTGCGATTTTTTAAATTAAGAATTTCCCTTTGATGACTTAAGCGGTCTAGCAGTTCGTCGCTGTCTGCGCTTAAGGGATCCTGTGCTAGGGCGTATCCTTTTGCTTCAAAGTCTTGATAGGCACGACGAATCGATTGTTGGAGGTTTTGATAGCTTTCTTGCTCAAGTTGAAGTTGCTTCTCGGTGCCTTTGAGATGCGCCTGCTTTTGTTGCAAATTGCGTTCTTCATTTTGTAGCAGTAAGCGCTGTTGCTTAATTTCGGCGTCCAAGGTACGGACGGCTTTAAAGTGCTCTGTTTGTTGTTCTAGTAGCTCAGCTTGTTGTGTGTGTAGCGCTTGCGCTCTTTGATATGCTTCTTGTGTCTGATTGCGTTTAGTGGTCGCCTCACTCAGTTTTGGCGCTAATTGCTGCAGACTATCTTGATTGTTTTTTAATGTCGTACGTAAACCAGTTAATACCGTATAGTCTTTAATCAAGGCCAAGCTTTTATTGGCTAGTGCCAGCATCGCAGCTTTAGGGGCAAAGCTTGCAGCTTCGGCGCGATTCTCCCTGAGTGAGCGTTGTAATTCCTCCTCAGTTTGTTTGGTCTTGGCACTTTCTTCCCACCATTGGATTAACTCGCGCAAGGCTTGTTGCTGCTGATTGAGCTGCTGGAGCTTATGGTTAAGTTGTTGCAAGGAGGCTTGTAAGGCACTGACTTCATCCTCTGACAGCGGTGTAATACCCTCTAGGCCTGCGCTTAATAAGGCAAGCTTTTTTTCCTCTTGAGTTTTAATTTCATGCACTTTGATGGAAATATCACTGTAAATACGGGTGCCAGTGATTTGCTCCAAAATAGGCGAACGCTCTTCCTCTTTGGCATTTAAAAAATCCGCAAAACGCCCCTGCGCCAAGAGCATGGTGCGGGTAAATCGCTCAAAGTCCAAACCGGTAATATCGGCGGTTAATTGATTAATTTCTGCCATGCGGCTGGAAAGTAGCTTGCCGCTATCAACATCAAAAAGCTCACGCTGGATTTGCTGTAAATTACCATCGACTCGATTGCGTGCCCGTCGCTGGCTCCAAGCGGCGCTATAGGTTCGCTGGCCAATTTGAAATTTAAGCTCGGCAAAGCACTCGGCGTGCTGGCGCGACATAATTTCATTGTGTGATTTACTAAAGCTGTCTAGCCTCGGCGTACGACCATAAAGCGCCAGACAAATGGCATCTAGCAGGGTAGTTTTGCCAGCACCCGTGGGTCCGGCAATGGCAAAGATACCGTTTTGTTCATACGCTGCATGACTAAAATCAATTAACCACTCACCCTCTAAGGAGTTAAGATTTTTAAAACGTAATTCTAATAACTTCATGGCTACTCTTGATCGTGGTGTAAGCGGTGTAGGGTTTCTTGATAAGTCATTAATAACTCTGGGCGCTGATTGTCGGGGATGTTTTGTCGATCCAATAAGCGCTTAAAGACGTCGTCTACGCTTAATTCCTCCAAGCTCTCTAATGTATCGGTAGCCTGTAAATGGACCGCTTGTCGTTGCTGATTGTTAAGCTTTAAAATTTCAATTTGGGAGTCTTTGATTTGCTCTGTCAGTACGGCTCGCAAATTACTCTGCAACTCATCGCTTTGGTAGCTCACTTCCAACCAAATGGATTCATTTTGCCGTTTTAATTCTTCAATTGCCGACTGTAGGCTTTTTAAATCACCGCGAATTCTGTGTAGGCGCTGAAAGGTAGGGACCTCCACTTCAGTAACCATGGCTTGGTGTTCCTGATTAAAATCCACCACCAAAACCTGTTTACTGCGCTCACATTCATCAAAACACATGGGCAAGGGGCTGCCGCTATAGCGTATATGATTTAGGCCGCCCACCTTTTGGGGCTGATGGATATGTCCTAAGGCCACATAATTAAAATCAGGGCTAAATAAATCGCTTTTTAACTGACCTAAGGTACCCACATATAAATCACGTACCCCATCTCCCTCGGAGGTAAGACCGCCAGTCATAAATAAATGACCAGTGGCTACCATGGGCACCTGATGCTTATCCGCTAGCTTTTTGGCGTGGCGGGCGACCTCCTCATAATGTTGATGATAAGCTGCCACCACTTGCTGATCCTTATCGCTTAGGCTGGCTAGGGATTCATAACGACGTATGTCCCTATCACTTAAAAAGGGTACCGCAGCCAGCACTAAGCCCACCTCACCTTGATGATTATCGAGCAACAGCACCTCATCTCGAATATCGTCACAGGCCTGACCGACGACATGCACATTGAGATTCTTAAGAATGGCGCCTGGCGCATTTAAAAAACTCGCTGAATCATGATTGCCACCAATCACCACAATATGGCGGCAACAGCTGTTAGCGGCAGCGGCAGCTAAGAAGTTGTAATATTGATCCTGCGCAGTAACACTGGGCGTGGTGGTATCGAAAATATCACCGGCGATGATCAGGACCTCGATCTGCTGTTGCTCAATGCATTGCAGCATCCAGTTAAGTAGTTGTGAAAACTCTGCATAGCGTCTTTTGCCTAGCAATGAGCGACCTAGATGCCAATCTGATGTATGTAAAATGCGCATAGTTTAACTGCTGATGCTTGGTGAGTGCGATTAAAGCATTTATATTAGAGCATTAACTTTAAAATGCAAGTAAAAGGGCTATGATTAGCCATCATCAGTAATATGAAGCGAGGAAGAACATGAATCAATCCATGGCGGAGCAGACCGCTAAAAACGCCGAATTAGCAACTAAATTACAGGCATTGCACCAACAGCCTAGTTTGATGATAGCGAGTTTGAATGCAGATGGTTCGCCACTTATCAGCTATGCGCCTTTTTATGAGAGAGATGGCGTGTTTTATGTTTTTGTCAGTCTGTTGGCTGAGCACACGCCGAATTTACTGGAGCGACCTCAAGCGTCGGTTATGTTGTTGCGAGACGAGGCGACTACGACGAATCATTTTGTGCGTGAGCGGGTGCGTTATGAGGTGGTGTGTCGTCCAGTTGCCCGCGAGGAAGCAGTGTATGAATCCATATTGCAGGGATTAGAGCAAAAGCAGGGGAGGATTGTCGCTTTACTTAAATCATTGGCAGATTTTTATTTAATTGCCTTAGAGCCCACCGTGGGCAATTTAGTGGTGGGTGCGGGCGCAGCTTATCGTTTTAAAGCAGGGGAGTCGGCGTTTGAGCAGGTGCGTGGCCGATAATCGGATAAAATAGCTGCAAAGGAGATGTGTTATGAAGAAAGTATTATTTATCGCACTTGGTATCACAGCGCTGAGCGCTTGCGTACAGGCCCCGATTTATCCGCCGATGACGGAGTCGGAGATGGTGGCCGCCACTTGCCGTGACTTGTGGAAGGATTCCGAACGACTTAATCGTGAAATTAATAATATACGCTATAAGTATCAAGCTGATGTGCCGACGGGGCGTGATGCGGAGGTGTTAGAAGCGGCACAGACGCGTTTAAATCAAGTGCGTGAATTAAGTGTACAAAAGATGTGCACTTTTGGTTAGACCTAAATACGATAGGACTTTTATGATCAGTAAATTTAACTTGATGGCTTTGTTGGTGGCGACCATGGCCTTATCTGCTTGCGCTAGTTCTGAGGAGGAGCGTGCAGCAAGTGATAACTGCGCTGTTTCTAATCATCGCATTATTCAGAGTAATGCGCAGGTTGGTCCCGGTCCTGGAAATTTTTTAAATCGTTATCGCCAGGATAGCGTGGCAGACCGCGAACGAGAGCGTGCTCGCCGCCTAAAATGCGGTCAGTATTAAGCTATTTGGTGCCGGCAAGTACTTGCTCAACCCCTTTGTTAGCAAGGGCGTCGGCCCGTTCATTACCCATATCACCGCTGTGCCCTTTAACCCAATGCCATTGTATTTGATGGCGTTCACACTGCGCCAGGAGCTGCAACCATAGATCCTTGTTTTGTACAGGTTTGTTATTAGCCGTTTTCCAGCCTCTTTTGATCCAAGCCGGCAGCCATTCATTTAGTCCTTTTTTTACGTATTGCGAGTCAACATAAAGTTCAAGCGACCAAGGTTGTTTGAAGAACTCCAAGGCTTTAATCACCGCCATCATCTCCATGCGATTGTTGGTCGTCTGCAATTCACCTCCGAATAACTCCATTTCTCTACCAGCGTGTGCGGGGTCTTTGTACTTCATATAGATGCCCCAACCGCCAGGGCCGGGATTGCCTTTGCAGGCGCCATCGGTCCAGATTTGCACAATGGCTTGTTTTGACATAATGACCTCGTTTAAAACTTGTTCTTGGTTGCTACTATCGCTGGCTTGAGTGCCTTTTTTGGTTTTTTGAAGTTGACTGCGCCCACTAAGTTTGGATTGGCATGACGCTTAATAGCGGATACATAGAATACTGCACCGGCTAAGGGCCACCAACGGTTACCCGCTTTGTTCATAAAAGCAAACTTGCTTAACCAACGGCTACTCATTAAGGCGGGTTCATAGCAAGCTAATTGGCCCCGATCAATTTCAAAGGACAGTAATTGTAGCCAATCCTTGGTCTTTTGTAGTGAAATTTGCTGTTTATTAGGCACAGGCAGGTAGGGAAAACGCGAGAATCGGTTGCGTAGCCCCCAAAGACTGTAAGGATTAAAGCCAAAAATTAATAAGCGCCCTTCATGTAGCAGTATTCGCTCAACCTCGCGTAACAGCTGATGTGGCTGGGCATAGCAGTCTAAGGTAAAGGGCAGGATCACCAGATCCACCGATTCGTTCTCATAGTTTAAGTGCAGCTGATTAGCATCCTCAGGGTTTTTGTTAGAGCTATCGCTTGGTGGAATATCTTTGCGTTGGTAGTAAATAGCCTCAAGTTCTTTCTGGTAGGGCAGATCCTCAGTGCTTATAGACTCCTCTTCTGTATCAGTCGGTGCCGGATTGCGATGGTTTAAATCATCTTGGGTTAGAATAACCTTGGTTCGAATGCGGTTTTTACGCATCAGGTCGTAGTCCGGCAAGCCTAGTTGCAAGGCACTATAGCCGAATACATTGGCTAGTAAGTCATCAGCCTTGGCTTGCATCCAGTCGGCGACTAATTGACCCATGGGGGTGCTTAGCCACTCATCAAGCGAGATTTGGTGGAGATTACGGTTCTGCACATTCGTCTTCAAAATTAAGCTATCAGGAGGGGAGCTATGAATAACATCGAGATTTATCCAATACCCGCATTTAATGATAATTATATATGGATTATGCGCCAAGGGGATACGGCAGCAGTGGTGGACCCAGGTCAAGCGGCACCGGTGCTGCGTGAGTTGGAGTCCAAGGGCTTAACGCTAAAGGCGATTTTGATTACCCATCACCATGATGACCATACCGGTGGGGTGCGAGCATTAGTCGATAAATATGGAGCGGATGTTTATGGTCCGGCCTTTGAAAGTCGGCCCATACCCGCACTGAGTCATGAGCTAAAGGAGGGCGATCGCGTTCAAATAAAGGGCATCGATACGGAGCTGCAGGTACTCGAGGTGCCGGGCCATACCCTAGGACATATTGCTTATACAGGCACCATCAATGCACAGCAGCCGGTGCTATTCTGTGGCGACACTTTATTTTCCTGTGGTTGTGGCAGAATATTTGAAGGAGATTCTAGATTAATGCTGCAAAGTATTGATAAATTTATCAATTTGCCGCAAAATACTAGTATATATTGTGCCCATGAATATACTCTGAGTAATATTGATTGGGCCTTACAGGTTGAGCCTGCCAATCAGGCCTTATTGGCTTGGCAGCGGCGGGCTCGTGAGCTTAGAGCACAGGATTTACCCACCTTACCGACCACGATTGCGGAGGAGAGGGCGACTAATCCCTTTATGCGCGTGCGTGAGCAGTCCGTGATTGCGGCGGCCGAGTCCTATGCCGGCACGACCTTAGATGGGCCTGCGGCGGTTTTTGGCACCTTACGTGAGTGGAAAAATCATTCATAGCTTATTTAGCTCGTGTAGTGATAGATGATTTTTTTGAGTTGATGCGCTCGTAAAGCAGTTTTTTTGCTTTATAATGCATAGCAATTTTTTGATTCATCTCTTAGATCAAATTTAAAAAGCAAGGTCTTCTGATTATGAGATTATTAGTTTACGCTTTGTTAGCAACGACTGCGATTATCAGTGGTTGCTCGTCTACGGGCGGAAACCTCAAGAGTAATACAGCAGCTACTTCCAAACACTATAACAACGTATGGGATAGGATTCGCGCCGGTTACGCAATGCCTGATCTGAGAGACAGTCGGGTAGATTATTGGGTTAACTACTACACAAAGCGCCCTGGCTCGGTGCAAACCATGGCCAATCGCTCGGCGAAGTATATTTATTATGTCACTACCGAGCTACAAAAGCGTGGTATGCCGACCGAATTGGCGCTCTTGCCATTTGTCGAGAGTGCGTATAACACCACGGCACTGTCGCGGGTCAAGGCATCCGGTTTGTGGCAGTTTATGCCAGCCACCGGTACTGATTTTAATTTGACACAAAATTGGTGGCGTGACGATCGCCGTGATCCGGTGAGTTCAACGCAAGCGGCCATTAATTACTTGGCTTATTTATATAATTTCCAGGGTAATGACTGGCATTTAGCCTTAGCTTCTTATAACTGGGGGCAGGGCTCGGTCAAGCGGGCCCGCGATCGTAATGCAGCTCAGGGTCGAGGTACAGATTATCTCTCGCTTAACATGCCACAAGAAACGCGTGACTATGTACCTAAGTTGATGGCGTTTAAGCGTATTATTAGTCAGCCTGCGAAGTACGGCATCACCTTGCCGCACGTGCCAGATCAGCCTTACTTTGAAGAGGTCAATAAGACTGTTGATATTGACATTGAAGTAGCCGCTAAGCTAGCCGGTATGTCCTTGAGTGAGTTCAAGGAGATGAATCCACAATTCCATCGGCCGGTGATTTTAGCTGAGCATGGTCAACGTATTCTGATTCCCAAGGCCAATGTCGCTTCTTATAAAAAGAACCTAGCGAATTACAAGGGTAATTTGGCCTCTTATTCAGGTTATACACCTAGATCGGGTGAGGCTTTGGCCGATATTGCACAGCGTTTAGGCGTGGATTTAGCCTTATTAAAGCAATTAAATGGTTACACGGCTAAGCAAACCGTTGCTATCAATAGCCGCACCTTGATGGTGCCTCGGGGTAGTGGTATTTCACCTAGCGCTTCGCCCTCAGGTATTCGTGCTACGCCGCCAGCGCCTGTGCAACAGCCTATGCCTGCTGCCAGTGCTGGTTCTGATATGATGCTAGCTTTAATTGAGCGCACTCGATTGCCGGCCTCCGCAGTTAATCCTCCGCCAGCAGCGACGCCTGCTTTAGCGCAACAGCGCGTACCAGCACCTGCGCCTGCCGCACGTCCTGCATCAACGACACCACGAGCGGCTTCGGCGGCATTGGTGGCTAGCAATACGAGCCCCGCGCCAGCTAGTGGCACGGTGGATCCATTAGCCGATTTAATTCGTGCCGATGGTTCCATGGCGACTGCGGTGCCTGCGCTTGCGGCTAATCGTCCGCAGACCGCAGCCCCAAGCAGTGCAGAGAGTGTTGCTAGCACTGCTGCCCTTAGTGAACAGCCGACAGCGATGTTGCCTAATGTTGGTGCTAATCAATCGCTAGCGGCAAGAGCAGCCTCAACTGTTCAGCGCAGCGGTCCAGTGGTTCAGCGTGTAAGTTGGGATAGTGAACCGACAACTAGTACAGCAAGAGTGCGTACGGCTGCGTATCAGTCGCCAGCTGTGCCAGCGGCCCCTACGGCTACACGTAATCCAGCTAGCCACCGTGTGGCTAAGGGTGAGACGCTGTATTCATTAGCCCGTCAATACCACACTACGGTCAATGATTTAGCAGCACTTAATAACATCACCGTGGATGGTTTAAAAGCGGGTATGGTCCTAAGATTACCAAACTCGGGTGTTGAGGGTTAGTCTTAGCTAGCACCAACAATTTTACTTGCCTAAGCCCTAGTCGGGTTTAGGCATTCCTTATTAGTAAAAAGCAGTTATAATTAATTGATTGTAAATAACGAAAAAATTACGGGAAAATTCATGGGTTTTTTAGCGAATAAACGAATTGTGTTGACCGGTTTGATTTCAAATCGTTCGATTGCCTACGGTATTGCCAAAGCGTGTCATGAACAGGGTGCTGAATTAGCATTTACCTACGTCGGAGAGCGTTTCGAGGGTCGGGTCAAGGAATTTGCTGAGGAGTTCGGTAGCAATATCGTGGTGCCCTGTGATGTTTCTTCCGATGAAAGCATTACGAACTGTGTTAAGGCGATCGGCGAGCATTGGGCTGATGGGGTTGATGGTGTGGTGCACTCTATCGGTTTTGCGCCACGGGAGTCGATTGCTGGTAATTTTTTAGATGGCTATAACCGTGAAAACTTCCGTTCAGCACATGATATTTCCGCTTATAGCTTTGCTGCCTTGGCCAAGGAGTTTTTACCTTTAGTTGAAAAGCGTCAGGGTAATTTTCTTACCTTAACCTACCTCGGTGCCGAGCGTGCGATCACCCATTACAATATGATGGGCCTAGCTAAGGCATCGTTAGAGGCAAGTGTGCGCTATTTAGCGAAAGCCGTCGGTGAAAAGGGTATCCGTGTTAATGGTATCTCTGCAGGTCCGATTAAAACTTTAGCCGCTGCCGGGATTAAGGATTTTAACTATATCTTTAATTTTGTTGAGCAGCACGCACCGCTTAAGCGCGGGGTCAATATTGACGACGTGGGCAAGTCCGCTGCTTTCCTCTTGTCTGATTTAGCCTCAGGCATCACAGGTGAAATTCTCCACGTGGATGCCGGCTTTAACGCTGTGGTGTCCGGTCTTTAATTGCATGTTTAGGGTCTAGCTAGCGTATTTGCCTAGACCCTTTTTATTTTGTAGCGGTATAGAGATGCGTCAAATCGTTTTGGATACGGAAACCACGGGCATGGATGCTCACCAGGGTGACCGTATCATTGAAATCGGTTGTATTGAGTTAGTTAATCGTGAGCCGACTGGGAATAATCTACATTTATACTTCAATCCCGAGCGCGAGTCGGATCCGGGTGCGTTGGCGGTGCATGGTTTAACCACTGAGTTTTTAAGCCAATTTAATACATTCGAACAGCATGCGCAGGAGATTGCAGACTATCTGAGTGGGGCGGAGTTATTAATTCATAATGCAGCCTTTGACGTGGGCTTTTTAAATGCGGAATTTGCTCGCTATCAGATCCCAGCGCTTGAGGAGATTGCTGCCAAAATTACTGACACTTTAGCCTTGGCACGCGCTAAGTTTCCCGGTCAGCGTAATAGCTTGGATGCACTTTGTGATCGCTTAGGCGTGTCCAATGAGCATCGGGTACTTCACGGCGCTTTACTGGATGCGGAGTTACTGGCTGATGTCTGGTTAGCCATGACACGTGAGCAGTTCGGCTTGTTAGATGCGCTGCAGGATGAACCGCAGATACAGGCAGCAGATGCAGTTGTCGCCGCTCCCGTGGTTGGCAGCTTCAGTTTACCGATTATTCGAGCCGATGCCGAGGAGCTCGCCGAACACGCCGCCTATGTGGAGGTGCTAGATAAAGCGGTCGAGGGTGAATCACTTTGGCATCGCTTTAAGTAATGGCCTTTGGGCTGAGACTAGCTCAGTGTATGGTATTAATGCATGCCGCCTAGCGGATTAACACAAAAAATACCTTCATTATTCATTTTTTTCATGATGAAGATGTTTATAATAAGCTTATAAACTTAATTTTAAGGTCATGATTTATGATTGAAACATCGTTTACACAGCTTAATGAGGACTACGCCGTGGCTCCTCAAATGAGCCCAGATGAGGTCCGTACCGCGGCTAAGCAGGGTTTTAAGTCCTTATTAATTAATCGGCCTGACGGAGAGGGTGGACCGGCACAACCCACTTCTCAGGAGATGATTGAATTGGCTGAGAGTTTAGGTATGACAGCGGTTTATTTACCCATTATCAGCGGTGGTCCGACTGAGGCTGATGTCGAGGAGTTTGCCATCGTGATTGAAACATTGCCTAAGCCTGTGTTAGCCTACTGTCGTAGCGGCAATCGAAGTGCTACCACCTATGCCCTGGCAGTAGCTAGAGAATCTTAACAAGGAGATATTGTATGTACAAAAAGATCTTATTACCCATTGACGGTTCAGATATTTCATCACAAACAGCCAATTCCGGTATTTCATTTGCACGTCAAATCGGTGCGGAAATTGTGGTGTTAAACGTGACTCAGCCATTTTCTACACTCGTAGGTTTTGATGGTGTCGCTGCCTCTTATGCTATTTCCGATGCGGATTATGAAGAAGCTGCCCGCAAGGAAGCTGAGGAGTACTTACAGCCGGTGATGGATCGTGCTCAAACGGCTGGTGTTAAGGCAACTTCTGCGATTGTTTCTAATTACAATGTTGCTGACGGTGTGGTTGAGGCAGCTAAGGAGCATGGTTGTGATTTAATTTACATCGCAACCCATGGTCGTAGTGGTTTATCACGCTTGCTATTAGGTAGCGTAACGACTAAAGTCATTCAGTTAGCACCAGTATCGGTATTGGTATACCGTCTCGAGGGTTCTAACGACTAGTATTTGTTTGAGCTTCAAACAACAAAACCCATGATCCTGTGTCATGGGTTTTGCTATTTATGGCCTATGATATAAGCGCAATTAGGCGCTATATAAATCCAAGCGTTCAAATAGTGCCTGATCCCTTTCTCTTTGCGGATTGGCTGTGGTGAGTAGGCAATCGCCGTAGAAAATGGAGTTGGCGCCAGCCATAAAGCACAGTGCCTGAGTACCATCATCCATTTGTTCACGCCCAGCTGAGAGTCGTACCTTGGATTGAGGCATGATAATACGCGCCACGGCAATGGTACGAATAAACTCAAAGGGATCGAGATCCTCTTCATCAGCTAATGGCGTGCCCGCCACCTTGACCAGATGATTGATGGGAACGGATTGCGGTGGCGGATTCATATTGGCCAGTTCGGCTAATAAACCAGCACGTTCGCGGCGTGACTCGCCTAAACCCACAATACCACCGCAACAGACATTAATACCGGCATTACGCACACGCTCAAGTGTGTCTAAACGGTCTTGATAAGTGCGGGTGGTGATAATGCTGCCATAGAACTCCGGTGCTGTGTCGATATTGTGATTATAGTAATCCAGACCAGCCTCCTTTAGCTGCTCAGCTTGACCGTCTTTGAGCATGCCGAGGGTGACGCAGGTCTCCATGCCGAGGGCTTTGACCTGACGCACCATCTCACTCACAACCTCGATTTGATATTGCTTGGGACCGCGCCACGCTGCACCCATACAGAAGCGTGATGCACCTTGCTCCTTAGCAGTTTTAGCAGCCTTAACCACTTCCTCGACCGCCATCAGCTTTTCTTTTTCTACATCTGTGTTGTAACGGGAGGATTGAGGACAATAACTACAGTCCTCCGGACAGCCTCCCGTTTTGATGGATAATAGGGTTGATAATTGCACCTCACCCACCGGATGAAACTGGCGATGAACGGTTTGTGCTTGGAATAGCAGCTCCATAAAGGGTAGTTCAAAGAGCTCAGTAACTTGTGCTACTGACCACTTTGCTGTAGGCAAGTCGGCAATACTAGCGGTGCGAGATAAAGTAATCGTATCCATTCATGTCTCCATTTAAACTGCTATGATATTATTCTGTTTGGCGATACTTTACAACTAGTTTTAGTTGAAAATTAGCAGATTTTAAAAGAAGTTAAGCGTATATCTTGCTTTTACGGGCGTTGATTCATGATACTGGATTTACTAGTTGATTTTTATCCATTATTCGGTGTAACTTACTGAAGATGCACTTCGATTGGAGTTTTTATGCAAAAAGAAACGGTGACTTTAATTGGCTCCACGCCTGGGACGAACTATCAGCTGACTGCCTTGCATTTCGGTCCCGAGAATGGCAAAAAAGTTTATCTACAAGCCAGTTTGCATGGTGATGAGCTACCGGGTTCACTGGTCGCCTATTATTTGCACCAGTTGCTACTGCGCTTGGAGCAGGAGGGGCGTTTAGAGGCACGTATTGTATTGGTGCCTTTTTGTAATCCTATTGGTTTGGGGCAGATGCTGAATTATCAGCCTATCGGTCGTTTCCATTTTGCCAGTGCTCAAAATTTTAATCGTTTGACGCCTGATTTTAATCTTTCTCAAAAGCTGATTGCCTTGATTGAGCGTGAGGGTATTGCGTGGTCTGACACAGCTGCTGATAATACCGCATTATTACGACGCTATTTAAAGCGAGTGATTGATGAGATTGAGGTCTTTTCCGAGACCGATTCGATGCATAAGACCTTATTGACTTGGGCTTATGATGCGGATATTGTCTTGGACTTACACTGTGATAATCACGCGGTGTTGCATATGTATGGCTGTCCTGAGTCTTGGCATCGACTTGAGCCCTTAGCACGTTATTTGGGTAGTCAATGTCAATTGCTCTCAGAGGATTCGGGGAGTAATTCTTTTGATGAGGTGCTATATTCGATTTGGCCCCGTTTGCGTGCCCATTTTCCTACGGTTCCTTTGGAGTTAGCTTGTATTGGCAGTACTGTAGAGTTCAGGGGTGAGTATCAGCTATCGCATGAGTTGGCCGCTCAGGATGCGGAAGCGCTTATACAGTACTTAAATCAGCAGGGGTATTTGCAGTTGCCGGAGGAGCGTCATCAAGCTTTGCCGGCCTTGGCGCGTGAACCACATCCACTGGGCGGTCTTTGCTACATTGATGCGCCTACCTCGGGTATTGCGGTTTATCTAGTGCAGCCGGGTGATTGGGTTGAGGCGGGTCAAGCCATTGTGGATATTGTTGATCCCATTAGTCTTGCCAAAACTACGGTGCGCAGTCCTGCCGCTGGGGTAGTTTTTGCGCACAGTGGTCAGCGATTGGCTCGCCCGGAACGTAAGTTGATGAGTATTTCCAGTCCAGTAGAGCAGGGTAATGCAGGTTTGTCGCCTTAGTGAGACACTGCCGTCGTCGCTTTTTTATAGCTTTGATAGCTACTGGTGGTAAAGATAATCACCGCAAGCCAGACCAAGACATAGGCAACAAAGCGCATGCTGTCAAAGGGCTCTTTAAACACGAGTAGTCCAATCAAAAACTGCATGCTTGGATTGATGTAGAGCAATATACCCAAGGTATTGAGGCGGATTCTTTTAGCGGCGGCGGCAAAAAACAGGAGTGGGTAGCCAGTGATTACGCCAGTGCCGATAATCAATAAAATAATATGGGTAGGTAGCTCAAAAAAGCGGTACTCGCCAAGGCTATGTAAATACATTAAATAGCCTACAGCAAAGGGGAGTAAAAACAGGGTTTCAATCGCAAATCCTGGGATGATGGGGAGCACCGCCTGCTTGCGTAGGAGGCTATAAAGGCTCCATGAGCCACTGATAATCAAGGCAATCCACGGGATATGTCCGGCTAATACTGCTAGCCACAGCACGCCAGCTAGCGCAAGGACGACCGCAAAGCTTTGTGCACGATTAATGCGTTCACCGATAAATACTCTTGCTAAAGCAATACTCATCAGCGGTGACATAAAGTAGCCCAAGCTTGCTTCAATCACGTGGTTAATTGAGACGGCGTAGATATACGATAACCAGTTAAGCCCTAAGGCCATCGAGGCTAAAAAGATAAAGGCCATCATCTTGGGTTGTTGTAAGACTTCAAGTAGCACCTTTTGTTGACGGCTGATAAAAAGCAGCAGCATGGCGACAACCGATGCCCAAAGTACCCGATGCCCCATCAATTGAGCAGCAGATAGACCTTGATTCGAAAGTAACGACCAATAGATGGGAAAAAGTCCCCAGGTACAGTAACAGATTAAGGCATAAGCTACGCCTAACCGTGTTTCACGTCGTTGGGCCAGAGGGTCTAGTGGCTGATTGAGCGGGCGTTGCGCCATGGTTGAGTTAGACATGTCAAACCTATTTACTCTCTAATAGCCAATGCTGTAAAGCAGCGATGGTTTTGATATCTTCTATCTCTTGATTGCGTAGAGCTTGGCGCACCTCGTCGCGGCTATAAAGCACAGTATCAACCACTTCACCCTCGTCCGGTTTAAGCGTACTATTCATCTCTAAACCGTAGGCTCGGTATAAGTACATATACTCATCACAAAAGCCTGGGGCCGTGTAAAACTGATGAATGAGCTCAAGTCGTTGTGCGGTATAGGGTGTTTCTTCAGCTAGTTCCCGCGCAGCAGTTTGGATTGCCGTCTCGCTTGCGGTGCCATCCATTTTGCCTGCCGGTACTTCTAATAAGGGCTTATTGGCAGGATAGCGAAACTGTCGTACCAGTACGACTTTATCCTCATCCGTTACCGCCAATACGGCCACACAGGGGCAATGTCGCACCACCTCACGCGTTGCTTGCTGACCATTGGCTAAGGCGATGGTATCCACATAGACCTGAATGATTTGACCAGAGTAAATTTCCTTGCTGTTGACTTTAGTTTCTTGTAGATGTGCGTATGTTGACATGATGAACCTCAAGCATTTAATTAAGCTGCCTTGCGCGCAGTGTGTTGTTTAGTGGCACTGTATTGTTTGTAGGAACTGACACAAAACACAATCACTGCTAACCACACTAAAAGGTAGCCGAAAAATCGAGTAAGATCAAAGGCTTCGTGCAAAATAAATATGCCAATTAAAAACTGAATCGTTGGCGAGATATATTGCAACATACTGATCGTGCCTAAACTGCTGCGTTTAACGGCAGCAGCAAAAAGTAGTAATGGTAGGCCTGTGACCACCCCGGTCGTCATCACAATGCCTAATTGCACTGGCCCTAAGCCATTGAATACCAGCGCATCCTGAGCTTGTAACCACCATAAATAGGCACCAGCAAAGGGTAGCATCAGTAGGGTCTCTAGTGCAAAGCCAGGTACCACAGGTAGACTGGCTTTTTTTCTTAAGAGGCTATAAATACCCCAGGTACTACTGAGTATTAAAGCGATCCAAGGAATATCACCGCTTAAAATGGCAAGCCACAATACACCTAAAGCAGCTAGTATTAATGCGATTAATTGACTACCATTAATACGCTCACCGAGAAAGACACGGGCTAAAAATATGCTGACTAGGGGTGACATAAAATAGCCTAAGCTAGTATCTAGTACCCGATTAATCGATACCCCGTAGATATAGGCTAACCAATTAAATGACAAAATAAAGGAAGCCATGGCAAAGAGGACCAAGACTCTGCCTTGGCTGATCGCACCTAGCAGTGTATTAACTTGTCGACATAGCAACACTAAAAGAATGGCAAAGAGCGAGGACCAGACGATACGCTGAGCGAGAATTTGATCGGCGCTCAGGCCAAAGCTGCCAATCACTCCCCAGTAGAGTGGGAAGATGCCCCAGACGATATAGCAACTGAGCGCTAGAGCGACCCCTTGTTGAGCCTCGGTGATGAGGGGTTTGGTTGATGGATTATGCATTGTCGATAGGCTAAAGAATCGGGGAAAGCAAGCGGGCAGAGGCCTGTATTAAGCGCTCGCGCAAGGGTAGCTTGACTAGCTCAACCTGCTCAGAATGCGCTAAGCTTTGGTAGAACTCCTCACACAGACTGCGATTTATTTTCTCACCATAGCTAACCACAGAAAGTTCAAAGTTCAAATAAAAGCTTCGATAGTCAAAATTCGTACTGCCGATAAAGCTAATATCATTATCCACAATCAGTGTTTTGGTATGCAGCATACGAGGCATATAGGTATATACCTTAATGCCACAGCGCATCAGATCCTGATACCAAGACTGTGCCGCTTTACCGACAATATAGGTATCAGTTTTTTTGGGTACCAAGACCTTGACATCCACACCCCGAAGCGCGGCTGAAGTAAGTGCAAAGAGTGCGGATTGATCAGGCACTAAATACGGTGTGGTGAGATAAATGCGCTCTTGTGCTTGGTGCATTGCCTCAACCATCACGCGCAGAATAGGTGCTAAGTCACTATCCGGTCCCGAGGGGATTAATTGCATGGACAGGGGAGGGACTTTAAGTTCATCGCTAATAATTTGCACCTCTTCGGTCTGTTTTTTTAAGCGAAGATCACTTTTTTCTTTAAGAAAGTGTATTAGCCTCTCATCGCCGCGAGTGGCGTAGTACCAATCCTCTACAAAAACGGTTTGGAACCAATCAACAATTGGTCCCTCAAAACGCATATGCACATCATGATAGGCCGCAGGGTCAATGCGTAAATCCTGCGTATCAGAGATATTGACGCCACCTGAAAAAGCGATTTTGCCATCACAAATCAAGATTTTACGGTGATTTCTGAAGTTAATCAGTGAGGAAGAGACACCGATGCCAAGACGATGAAAGTAGCTCAGATGGCCGCCCAAGCTCTCAAATTCCTTCATAAAGCGGCGACTTAAGCGCAATGAGCCCATGCCATCAACCAGTAAAAAGACTTTTAATCCAGCTTGCAGTTTTTTTATCAGTAAATCGCGTAGGGCGGTGCCGGTTTGATCGGGGCTGAAAATGTAGTATTCGAGTAGCACATATTCCTTAGCCTCATCAATGGCTTTGAAAATGGCGGTATAAGTGGCTTCACCACCGGAATAGATTTCATAATCGGTGGTGTAAGTGGGCGGCATATTGGCGGTTTTGCGTATTAGATTAACGATGGGGGCAAACTTATCGTCTACCGCTGTAAACTCAAACTTATCAGCCCAGAGCTTTTGTTGGCGCCTAACAAATAATCGCTTTTGCTGGCGATTCATTCTTTGTTTGTCGATTTTTCGGGGACCAAAAAAATGATAGATTAATAAGCCGGCAAAGGGGATAAAACTAAGCGATAGTATCCATGCAATGGAAGAGATGGGGTTACGTTGTTGCAACAAAATGGTGCAGACTAACAGCACCAGATAAACTACCCAAGATGCGAGTAGTAGGTTGTGCCAATGTTCAAAAAACCATTCGTTCATAAAGCCAATTGAGATGAGAGGTTAAGGCTTTAGTTATGATAAGGCATTTAGTAAAACTTGGTTGATATTCCTCTCAAAAGAAACATATTGAGAGCGCCGCCATATGCCACCCTAATTAAGTCAAGGTGACATAATGTCATACAGCAAGCGCGCTATCTCACCTGTGTGGTCGTCAGTTTTAGTAAATAAGCTCGGGTCCCAATGGCACCACCCCACTCGGATTGAGTTGCTTGTGGCTACCATAGTAGTGATGCTTAATATGGTGTAGATTCACGGTATTGGCAATTTTAGGATTCAACATCATACGCTCCACAAAGCGATGTAGATAGGGGTAGTCTTGAATCCGCTTTTTATTGCATTTAAAGTGGCTAAAATAGACTGAGTCAAAGCGGATTAGGGTGGTAAACAGTCGAATGTCTGCCTCAGTCAACTGATTCGCAATTAAATACTCCTGCGTTTCTAGCTCTTCGTTTAAAAAGTCCAAGGTCTCAAATAAAGGCACAAAAGCTTCTTCATAGGCTGCCTGGGTGGTTGCAAAGCCGCATTGATACACACCGTTGTTGAGGGTGTGATAGATGCGCTCATTAATCTCGTCGATTTCACCGCGTAAGGGCAGAGGATAAAAATCCCCAGGCAAGGCACCTAAGTCATTAAACGCTTCATTTAAGATGCGGATAATATCGGCAGATTCGTTATTAACAATTTTCTTTTCTTGCTTATCAAATAGCACCGGCACCGTGACTTTGCCTGTCATATCGGGTTTGGCTAAAGTGTATATCTGATGCAGGTAATCGGCATGGATGATAGGATCGGCGATGACGCCGTCTCCCGCTTCAAAGCTCCAACTTTGATCGCCCATATGCCAGTGTACGACAGATAGGCTAATCATATCCTCTAAGCCTTTAAGTGCTCGCACGATCAAGGTGCGATGGGCCCAAGGACAGGCGAGGCTGACATAGAGATGATAACGCCCCTTTGCAGCAGGATAGGCCCTTTGACCATCTGGACCTGGACTACCATCGGCAGTAATCCAGTCTCTAAATGGCGAGTCGGGACGCACGAACTTGCCGTCCTCTTTGTTATTTATCAACTGATCGACTTGCCATGTGCCGTTAACTAAAATACCCATGATCACTCCTTGAAATTATGCTGTGATGTATTAGTTATAGCAAATAATGAGCTGGCTGAGGAGGGGGCGCATAGTAAACTTATCGCTTTATCATGCTCTGCCTTCCTCAACCGCATGACAGGCAATTTCTATTCCTTGAAACTGGCTTAAACGTGGAACTTCCTCTTTGCAACGCGCATTAGCTAAGGGGCAGCGCGGATGAAAGGTACAGCCTGTGGGCGGGTTTAAGGGATTAGGTACCTCACCGGCGACCTGTACCCGTCGTTTACCCGTACCTGTCATATCAGGAATAGCGCCTAAGAGCATTTTGGTGTAGGGATGGCGTGGGTTGGCAAATAAATCATCGCGCGGCGCAATTTCTACAATTCTGCCCAAGTACATCACGCCCACACGATCAGCCATATGGTGAATTACGGCTAGATTATGCGAGATAAATAAATAACTCAGCCCCAAGTCCTGTTGTAGCTTCTTCATCAGATTCAATACCTGCGCTTGCACGGACACATCCAAGGCGGAGGTGGGCTCATCACAGACAATAAATTCCGGTCTTAAGGCTAAGGCACGAGCAATGGAAATACGCTGTCGTTGACCGCCAGAGAACTGATGTGGATAGCGATTAATATCAGAGGCACTTAGCCCAACCTGCTCCAACAGCTCTGCGGCTCGCTGTTCTTGCTCTGCCTTAGATAAATGACTATGGGTGCGTAAAGGCTCGGCAATAATGCGGCCGACACGCCAGCGCGGATTAAGACTGGCATAAGGATCTTGGAAAATCATTTGTAGCCGGCGACGCATTTTTTTGATTTGCTGCTCATTCATGGTGGACAGCTCTTGACCATCAAATTTAATGCTGCCTTTGCTTAGACCATAGAGTCCAGTCAGTAGACGGGCTACCGTGGATTTACCACAGCCTGACTCCCCCACTAAGGCGAGGGTTTCGCCTCGATTGAGGCTAAGGCTAACATCATCCACGGCCCGTAAAAAGACCTTAGGCCGACGGTAAATTAGACGCTCAAGCAAAGGGGGCGAGACATCAAAATAACGGGCAATATGTTTAACTTCAACTAATGGCGCTGCACTCATGCCTTGGCCTCCTCATGTAACCAACAGGCGACTTCACGCCCTTGAAGTGGTATTAAATCGGGACGCTCTGCTAAACACTTATCAAAGACGTCGCGACAACGTGGATTAAATGCGCAGCCACGCGGGATGGCGTTTAAGCGCGGCATGCTACCGGGTATTTGCTCCAATTCATGAATCGTCGGATCCAACGTAGGAATGGAGCGCATTAAGCCATGGGTGTATGGGTGTAAAGCATGTTGGATCACATCCTGCACCGGACCGATCTCGATAATACGGCCCGCATACATCACCGCAACACGGTCTGCAGTTTCAGCAATGACACCCATATCATGGGTGATAAGCATTACCGCTGTGCCATTTTCCTTACAGAGCTTTTTGAGTAAATCAATAATTTGCGCCTGAATGGACACATCTAAAGCCGTGGTAGGTTCATCGGCAATAATTAATTTTGGATCAGCGGCCAAGGCTAAAGCAATGACCACGCGTTGTCGCATACCGCCAGAGAATTGATGGGGGTAGTGATTAATACGTTCACGCGCCGCTGGAATGCCGGTGGACTCCAAAAGTTCAATGGCACGCTCTTGGGCTTGCTTATGAGTCAAGGCCAAATGCGTTTGAATGGTTTGCGTCAGCTGCTGACCCACAGTATACAAAGGGTTGAGTGAGGTTAGCGGATCTTGGAAAATGGCACCGATCTCGCGACCGCGGATCTTGCGCATCTCCTTCAGGGGCAGATGATCAATGCGACGGCCATCAAGATAGATTTCGCCACCACTGACACGCCCTGGCGGATCTAATAAACCGATGATGGAGGCGCCAGTGAGGGATTTACCTGCACCCGATTCACCTACCACGCCCAAGACCTCGCCGCGATTAATGGTAAATGACACATCGTCCAAAGCACGTAAGGTGCCGCGTCGCGTAGGAAATTCTACTTCTAAGTTTTTTACTTCTAATAATGCGCTCATTGTGGTTAGACCTAGTTTAGTTTTGGATTGAGCGCATCACGCAACCAATCACCTAATAAGTTAACTGATAAAACTAAAAGCACCAGCATCAGCCCCGGGAAAATCGTGATCCACCATTCGCCGGAGAAAAGAAAGTCATTACCGATACGAATTAAAGTACCCAAGGAGGGCGAAGTTGGTGGCACACCGACCCCTAAGAAAGATAGGGTTGCTTCAGTAATAATGGCTGTCGCTAAGTGCACGGTGGCTAAGACTAAGACCGGTCCGAGTACATTCGGTAGGACATGGGTCAACATAATGCGTGGTCGGGATACGCCAATGACCTTAGCTGCCTGCACATACTCTTTGTTTTTTTCCACAATGGTGGAACCACGTACGGTACGTGCATATTGCGGCCAACCGGCAAGGGCAATGGCTCCGATCAATACCGGAAAGGAAATCGTCTCTAGCATATGCTGTGGCACCACGCTGCGAGCCACACCATCAATTAAGAGGGCAATTAAAATGGCCGGAAATGATAGCTGTACATCGGCCACGCGCATAATAAAGGACTCCACGCGACCACCGGCATAACCGGCAATCAGCCCCAGCAAAATCCCGATAACCATCGCCAGGATAACCGAGGCAAAGCCAATCAAGAGGGAAATACGGGTGCCGTACAGTAGAGAAGAAAATAAATCACGTCCTTGACTGTCAGTGCCCAGTAGATACGTCAATTTGCCGTCGGCTTCCCAAGCCGGTGGTAGTAGGGCATCAAATAAATCAATGGCAGCTAAGTCAAAGGGGTTGTGTGGCGCTAACCACGGGGCACCAAAGGCACCTACAAACAACACGAAGGTGACAAGCGCACCGAAAATAGCGGTAGGGGTATGACGCCAAGACCAAGCTAAGTCGCTATCCCAAAATCGTTTTAGGGCACTCATGATTATGCTCCTGCGCGGTTGAGGTTAACGCGTAGGCGCGGATCAACCACAAAGTAAAGTAAATCAACAATGAGATTGATCACCACAAAGACCAATGCGATCAAACATAAATAAGCAGCCATCACCGGGACATCGGCAAATTGCACTGCTTGCATAAAGAGTAGCCCCATACCAGGCCATTGGAACACGGTTTCTGTGACAATGGCAAAGGCAATGATCCCACCTAGTTGTAAGCCGGTAATGGTAATCACGGGTACCATGGTATTTTTTAAGGCATGCCCGAAATGAATCGCTCGTTGTGTTAGGCCTCTGGCACGGGCAAATTTAATATAGTCGCTACGCAATACTTCGAGCATTTCAGAGCGCACCAAACGCAAAATTAAGGTGAGCTGAAATAAGCAGAGGGTAATTGAGGGTAGTATTAAATGCTTAATACCATCCCAATTAAATAAGCCGGTGCTCCACCAGCCTAGGCGTAATACCTCGCCACGACCGTAGCTTGGTAGCCAACCTAGGTGCACAGAAAAAACCAAAATTAATAAAATACCGATTAAAAATGTCGGTAAGGAAATGCCTAAGAGGGAAAAAGATAAAATGGCTTGAGACAGCCAGGAATTACGTTTTAATGCGGTATAAACACCTAAAGGTAAGCCGATAAAAAGGGCTAGGATCGCAGCAATCACAGAGAGTTCAACCGTTGCCGGTAGGCGGTCTTTAATTAATTCAGCAACGCTTTGGCCTTGACGTAGGGACAAGCCAAATTCACCTTGTGCGGCATTTGTTAAAAAGTTCCAAAATTGTATGATGGAGGATTGATCTAATCCCAGACTTTGTCGTAGGGCTTGGCGGTCTAGCTCAGTGGCGTCTTGGCCTAGCATAATGGTGACCGGGTCACCTACATAGCGGAAAAGCACAAAGGCCAGTAATGTGACCACTAACATTACTAGCACTGCCTGAAAGAGGCGTCGTATAAGAAAGACAAGCATAAGTTGTAGCGTGTGGGCAAGCCCTAAAGCTAGCACGCAGCTAAGGCTTTAAGGCTTGCACAATGGGTTGACAGTGAGTTGACTGGATCAGTCGTTAATAACCACCCACTCAGCGGTTAAACGGTTATCAGCGCGGTGAATAACGTCGACATTTTTAGCCATGGCCCAAGGGATAACTTGGTCATGAATTGGTAGATGACCAAATTCCTCGGCATGAATTTTTAACACTTGATGAATGGCGTCATTACGCTTGGTTTCATCGGTTTCAACCTTGATAAGGTCAATCAACTTATCCACCTCGGCATTTTCATAATTGCCGAAGTTAAAGGAACCGTCAGCACCCTCACCCTTGCTATGGAATAAGCTTTGTAGGGTATACAGCGCATCAAAGGTAGGTACACCCCAACCGAATAAATAAGCACTGGTATCGTAAGACTGTACTTTAGGGAAGTAGGTTGCACGTGGCATGGAGTTCAAATTGGCCTTCACGCCAATACGAGCCCACATCGCCACAATCGCCTGACAAATCGCCTCATCGTTAATGTAGCGATTATTAGGACAGTCTAGGGTAAAGTTGATTTCATTGGCTTGATAACCAGCCTCGGCAATTAAGGCCTTGGCTTTTTCTAAATCAGGTTTAGGGCGCTTGGCTAAATCCTCGCTCCAACCATTAACCTGTGGTGCTACCATGGTGCCGGTAGGGGCAGAAGAACCACGCATCACCGACTTCTTAATCGCTTCAGCATCAATCGCTAAATAAAGCGCTTCGCGCACACGTACATCGGCAAAGGGATTTTTGCCTTTAAGCGTACTGTATTTTAACTCATCACTTTTTTGATCAAGACCGATATAGATCGTACGATATTCATTGCCCTCGACCACTTTAGCTTGACGCTTAATACGCTCTAAATCCTGCGCTGGGGGATCGAGCACAAAATCAATTTCACCGGATAGAAGCGCTGCTGTACGGGTAGCATTTTGAGCAATTGGTGTATAAACAATATGGGTGACGTTGCCCACTTTATTGTCTTTGTTCCACCAATTTTCATTTTCACTAAACTCGGTGCGGATATCTACTTCACGCGAGCTAAGTTTATAAGGACCGGTACCCATGGCATTACGCGCCGAATAGGTTTCTTCCTTTTTAGTGAAGTCTTGTGGTGAGGTGGTGTTATTAGCCTCAGCCCACGCTTTACTCATAATAAAGACATTGGTTAATTGACGTAAAAGCACTGGGTTAGGGCCGTCCAACTCAATTTCTAAGGTATGTGAGTCAGTGGCACGGGCATCTTTGATGCCGTTAACATAGGCTTTAAAGTTGGAGGTGGGTGCCATGGCTCGCTTGATGGAGAAGGCGGCATCCTCGGCTGTAAAATCACTACCGTCGTGAAACTTGACGCCCTCGCGCAGCTTAAAACGCCAAAGTGTATCTGACGGTGTTTCCCACTCAGTGGCCAAGGTTGGCGTGATCTGGAAGTCCTTGTCATAAGCTACTAGGGTCTCATAGACATAACTACTGGCGGCAATATTTAAGCCTTCATTTTGAGCATGGGGGTCGAGGGTAAGAATATCTCCCTGACTGGCCCAACGCAATGTTTTGGATTGCGCTGCTAAAGGAACGAATAGGGCAGCGGATAGCGCTGCCACTAATAATTTCTTATGCATGAATTATCCTCCAAGAAAAATTTAATATAGCAATGTAGCTTTTTTTTACTTTGCCTAGTATTGGTAGTTATACCATAAGAAATTGATAGTTTAATAGTAAAAAATGAGATCGTTTGCTTATATGCAAATCGTGATGCAATAGTCGAAGTTGATGGTGATAAAGAAGCGCTAGCGTTTAACAAACAAAAAGCCCTTGTCAAGTGACAAGGGCTTCTGGATATCTTTGGCGGAGTGGACGGGACTCGAACCCGCGACCCC